>CAZXTV010000201.1:0-4146 GCA_964643705.1 uncultured Arenimonas sp.
AGGGGGCTTCGCACAGCGCCAGGCGATGGCCGTCGGTCGCGACGCAGCGCAAGCTGTCCTCGCGCAGGTCCATCAGCAGGCCGTTGAGGTAATAGCGCACGTCCTGCTGGGCCATGGCGAACGCCGTGCGTTCGATCAGTTCCTTCAGCGCCGCCTCGGGTACCCGGATCCGGTCGACCAGGTCCAGGTCCTCGACCGCCGGGAAGTCGTTCGCAGGCAGGGTGGCCAGGGTGAAGCGGCTGCGCCCGGCCTGCACGGTGACCTTGTCGCCCGACTGGCTGACGGTGACCTTGCTGCCGTCGGGCAGCGCCCGGACGATCTCGAAGAACTTGCGCGCCGGGATCGTGGTTTCACCCGGCTGGGCGTCGTCCACGTCGGTACGGGCAACCATCTCGACTTCCAGGTCGGTACCGGTCATGGACAGTTTGTCGCCCTCGACCGTCACCAGCAGGTTGGCCAACACCGGCAGCGTCTGCCGGCGTTCGACCACGTTGACCACCTGCTGCAGGGGTTTGAGCAGAACTTCTCGCGTCAGGCTGAAACGCATGCGATTCCCCAAGCTCCAATGAGTGGATAAATCAAAAACTGGTGGTGGTAGAGTCGCCGAATTCTCGGGATAACACCTACAACCACTTGTTTTTAAACATAAATTCGGTAGTGCCAAGCCTGTGTGCGGAGGCCTTGGGATCCTGTGGAAACCTGTGGATGGATTTCCGCCCCTGAAATTGCCCCCAACTTATCCACAGCCCGCCACGGGGTGAGTTCCACGGCCAGCGTTCCACGTTATTCGCTGAGTTTGCGCAGCAGCTTTTCCCAGTCCTCGCGCAGCTTGCCGTCGATCTCCCGCAATTCACGGATGACCTTGCAGGCGTGCATCACGGTGGTGTGGTCGCGGCCACCGAAGGCATCGCCGATTTCCGGCAGGCTGTGCTCGGTCAGTTCCTTGCTAAGCGACATCGCCATCTGCCGCGGGCGCGCCAGTGAGCGCGTCCGCCGCTTCGACAACAGGTCCGCCATGCGCAGCTGGTAGTAGTCTGCCACGGTCTTCTGGATGTTGCTTATGGACACCGCCTGCTGCTGGGCCCGCAGCAGGTCGCGCAGGGTTTCCTGGGCGAATTCCACGGTGATCGGCCGGGCCATGAAGTTCGACCGGGCCGCCAGGGTGTTCAGGGCGCCCTCGAGGTCGCGCACGTTCGAACGCATGCGCTTGGCGATCAGGTAGGCCACGTCCTCGGGCAGGCGCAGGGAACGTTCGGTGGCCTTGGCGGTGAGGATGGCGGCGCGGGTTTCGAAATCGGGGGGCTCGATGGCCACGCTCAGGCCCCAGGTCAGGCGGGTCTTGAGCCGGGTTTCAAGGTTTTCCACTTCGCGCGGATAACGGTCGCAGGTAAGGATGATCTGCTGCTTGCCGTCGAAAAGCGCGTTGAAGGTGTGGAAAAACTCCTCCTGGGTGGTGTTCTTGCCGGCGAAGAACTGGATGTCGTCGATCAGCAGCGCGTCCACCTGCTGGAACTGCCGCTTGAACTGGTCCATGGACTTCTCCTGCAGCGACTTCATCATCGCGCTGAAGAACTGTTCCGACCGCAGGTACAGCACCCGCATGCCCGGGTTGTTGCGGCGCATGAAATTGCCGGCCGCATACATCAGGTGGGTCTTGCCCAGGCCCGATCCGCCGTAAAGAAGCAGCGGGTTGTAGGCCTTGCCCGGGTTCTGGGCCACCTGCAAGGCGGCGGCGCGACCGAGCTGGTTGCTGCGGCCCTCGACGAAATTTTCGAAGGTGTAGTGCGAGTCCAGGTTGCCGGTGAACTCGGCGCCGCCCGCCGCGCGCGGGCGCCCGGCCGAAGCCTGGGGCGCGGCGATCGCCGGGCTGGCCACCGCCCGCTGCATCGAGCCCACGGCCAGCGCCACGGCCGCGGGGGCACCGGCGAAATGCGCCACCAGCTCGCGGATCCGGGCCAGGTAGTGCTCGCGCACCTGGTCGACCACGAATTCATTGGGGGCGTAGAGGGTCAGGCCGTCGGCGTGGGTTTCCACCTGCAGCGGCCGAAGCCAGGTATGGACCTCTTCGGCGGGCAGTTCGGCTTCCAGTCGTTCCAGGCAGCGGGGCCAGGCAGCATCCATGTTCAAGCGAAATTCCGGGCGACAGCACCGCGGGGGCGCTGTGGATAAGTGTTCGGGGCCGTGCAGTCTAGCGCCGCGCTGCCCGGTCCGCCATGCAATCCGGAGTTGACGGCCCCCCGGCCAAACCGCTATAGTCCGCGGTCTTTTCCGCCCAAAAACCAACCGGGGTGCCCCATGGCCACCAAGCGCACGTACCAGCCCAGCAACCTCAAGCGCAAGCGCGACCACGGTTTCCGTGCCCGCATGAAGACTGCCGACGGTCGCAAGATCCTCGCCCGTCGTCGTGCCAAGGGTCGGTCCCGCCTCGCGGTCTGACGCGTCGCCGCCGGCTTTCCGGCGGCTGCCTGACGGGCTGTGAACACGCTTCCGCCCGTCCCGCCGAGCGACTTCCCGCCCAACGCGCGTCTGCGCGTTTCCGCCCAGTACCAGGCGGTTTTCAAGGCAGGTCGCCGGCTCTCCAGCCCACAGCTGAGGTTGTTCGCCCACGTCCGGGCCGAGGCCGCCGAGCCCCGGCTCGGCGTCGCCGTGTCCAAGAAAGTGGACAAGCGGGCCGTGGGCCGCAACCGGATCAAGCGCATCGCCCGCGATGTCTTCCGCCGGGAACGCCATTGCCTGCCTGCCGGCGACTATGTGCTGATCGCCCAGCCTGGCGCCGCCGCCCTGGACAATGCGACGCTGCGCGAACAATGGCTGCAGCTGCTGGAACGGGCGCGGTCGTTGAAGCCCACCGCCCCTGCCGGCACAATGCCTGCCTCCCCGGAAGCGCGCGAGCGCCCCGCCACCGACTCCTGACCGAGACTTCCCGCCGGCCCCGGCTCTCCTGCCCGGCGCCCGCAGCCTGCCCATGAACCAGACCCGTACCTTCCTGCTGATCGCCTGGCTTGCCATTGCCTTCCTGCTGTTCCTGGAATGGAACAAGGGCCCGGTCGAACCCAATCCCGCCACGGCGGCGCCCGCCGCCGCCCTGCCCGAACCGACGGCCGCGCTGCCGGAAGACGGTTCCGTGCCGGACGCCGCATCGGTACCGACCACGACCGCCCTGCCCAATGCGCCCGCCACGGCCGCGGTGCCGGCGGCCACCGGCCCGGCCGCTTCCAGCCCGGGCCTGCTGCGCGTGCGCACCGACGTGCTGGACCTGCGCGTCGACCTGCGGGGCGGCAACCTGGTGGGCGCCGAGCTGCTGCAATACCCGGTGGAAATGGACGAACCCGCGCGCAAGGTGCGCTTGTTGGACAACGACGCCGCGCGTTTTTCGGTCGCGCAGTCCGGACTGGTCGCCACGGCCGGCAACGCCCCGAACCACGAAGCCGTGTTCCGCCCCGAAGGCGGCCGCACCGACTTCCAGCTCGCCGCCGGCCAGGACCGCCTGGAAGTCCCCCTGCTGTGGACCGACCCGGCCACCGGCCTGAGCGTGCGCAAGACCTGGGTGCTCGAGCGGGGTGCCTACGACATCACCCTGCGCGAGGAAATCCGCAACGACGGCGCCGCCGCCTGGCGCGGCTACGGCTACCAGCAGCTGCAGCGCGTGCCGCCCGTCGCACAGTCCAAGGGCATGGCCCTCACCAACCCCGAGGCCTACAGCTTCACCGGCGGCGCCTGGTACAGCCCCGCGGAAAAGTTCGACAAGCGCAAGTACGACGACTTTACCGACGACGGTCCGCTCAACCTCGACGTCACCGGCGGCTGGATCGCGCTGCTGCAGCACCACTTCCTGCTTGCCTGGGTGCCGGCCAAGGCCGAACCGCAGCGCTTTTCCGTGGCGACCCTGGGCAATGGCCAGCCGCGTTACCTGGTGCGCAGCGTCGGCGCGCCCTTCGAGGTCGCGCCGGGCACCGCCACCACGCGTGAAGCCTCGCTGTGGGTCGGACCCAAGCTGCAGGAACAGATGCGGGACGTGGCCCCGGGCCTGACGCTGACCCTGGACTACGGCATCTTCACCTTCCTCGCCCAGCCGATGTTCGACTACGTGCTCGAGCCCCTGCACGACCTGACCGGCAACTGGGGCTGGGCGATCATCCTGACGGT
>CAZXTV010000202.1:0-2368 GCA_964643705.1 uncultured Arenimonas sp.
AGCTGAAGTTGCCCAGCATCTCGAAGAAGGTGTGGTGGCGCGCGGTGTAGCCGACCTGGTCGAGGTCGTTGTGCTTGCCGCCGGCGCGCACGCAGCGCTGCGAGGACACGGCGCGCGTGTAGCTGCGCTTCTCGGCACCCAGGAACACGTCCTTGAACTGCACCATGCCGGCATTGGTGAACAGCAGGGTCGGGTCGTTGCCGGGCACGAGCGGGCTCGAGGGCACGACCTGGTGGCCCTTGGACTGGAAGAAGTCGAGGAAATCCTGGCGGATCTGGTGGCTGGTCTTGGTCATGGGCTGGCTGGCAGTAAGTCGGGGGCCACGCCTGAAAGGTGCGGCCAGACCCACAAGATTACCAGCCCGGAGCGGGCAGCCGGCCCCCGCCCTGCCCCGGCGAACCGGCTAGAGCTCGTCTTCGTCTTCACCCCGGGCCCGGCCGCGCACGGCGGCCCAGGCGCTGTCCTGGTCGAATCCCCGCCGAAGCAGGAATTCGACCGCCTTGCGGCGGCGATCGGGATCGGCCAGCACGGCGGCGGTCCAGCGCCGATCGATCTGGCGCCGGGCGGACGCCGGCCAGTCGGCCTCGCAGGCCTCCAGGGCCAGCTGGATGGCGTCTTCGCCCAGGCCATGGCCGGCCAGTTCCACCCGGATACGGACCGGGCCGTAACCCGAACTGGCCCGGTCGCGGGCAAAACTGGCGGCGAAGCGACTGTCGTCCTGGTAACCCTGCTCGGCCAGCCGCTCCACCGCGGCGTCGGCCTCGGCCGGCTCGACGCCGCGCTGCGCCAACTTGCGCGACAGGTCGCGGCGGGAGTGTTCCCGCCGCACCAGCAGGCCCAGGGCCCGCTGGTAGGCGTCGGCGGCTTCGCCGCGCGGCCGGCCCATGCCGACCTCAGCCCTCGACGGCCTCGGCGTTTTCGTCGCCGATCACCAGGCCGGGCACGAACTTCTCGCGCAGCTTGGCTTCCAGGTCCTTGGCCACGGCCGGGTTGTCCTTGAGCCACTGGCGGACGTTTTCCTTGCCCTGGCCGATGCGCTCGCCGTTGTAGCTGTACCAGGCGCCCGCCTTGTCGATCAGCTTGGCGTCCACGCCCATGTCGATCAGCTCGCCTTCGCGGCTGATGCCCTGGCCGTAAAGGATTTCTGTGACGATGATCTTGAACGGCGGCGCCATCTTGTTCTTGACCACCTTGATCTTGGTCTGGTTGCCGATGACTTCCTCGCCTTTCTTCACCGAGCCGATGCGGCGGATGTCGAGGCGAACCGAGGCGTAGAACTTCAGCGCGTTGCCGCCCGTGGTCACTTCCGGGCTCTGGCCCGGCATCATCACGCCGATCTTCATGCGCAGCTGGTTGATGAAGATGACCATGCAGTTGCTGCGCTTGATGTTGCCGGTGAGCTTGCGCAGGGCCTGGCTCATCAGGCGGGCCTGGAGGCCCGGCAGCTGGTCGCCCATTTCGCCTTCGATTTCGGCGCGCGGGGTAAGCGCGGCCACGGAATCGACCACGACCATGTCCACCGAATTCGAGCGCACCAGCATGTCGGCGATTTCCAGCGCCTGTTCGCCGGTATCGGGCTGGCTGACCAGCAGGTCGTCGACGTTCACGCCCAGCTTCTGGGCGTAGGTGGGGTCGAGCGCATGCTCGGCGTCGATGAAGGCGGCGGTGCCGCCGGCCTTCTGGCATTCGGCGATGGCCTGCAGGGTGAGCGTGGTCTTGCCCGAGGACTCCGGCCCGTAGATTTCGATGACCCGCCCCTTGGGCAGGCCGCCGATGCCCAGCGCGATGTCGAGCATCAGCGAACCGGTGCCGATGACCTCGGCCGGCTCGATGGCCTTGTCGCCCATGCGCATGACCGCACCCTTGCCGAACTGCTTTTCGATCTGGCTAAGGGCAGCGGTGAGGGCGCGCTTCTTGTTCTCGTCCATGGGTTTGGTCCTTGCTGTCTTGTTGTCGGTGGTCGCCAGGTTAGCGGGGCCGGGTCTCACGGATTGAGAAGGCTCCGGCGTCCCTGAATCTGCCTGCCCTGCCGGGTCGGCGGCAGCCTCTTGTGCTTCGATGCGCAGTAGGGAATTGGACTTCTTCCTGCCGGCTTTTTTCTGGCCCAGGCTCAACGGTTCGGCCTTACGAGGCCGCAGTACAGGCCTTCGATGGCGAAGTCCTGGTCGGGCTGGACGACGATGGGGGCGAAGTCGGGATTACGCGGCAGCAGGCGGATGCCTTCCTTGCCGATCTTCAGTAGTTTCACGGTGATTTCCTCGTCGATTCGCGCGACCACGATCTGGCCGCTGCGTGCGTCATTGGTGCGGTGCACGCCGATCAGGTCGCCGTGCAGGATGCCTTCGTCGCGCATGGAGTCGCCCTTCAC
>CAZXTV010000202.1:2468-4125 GCA_964643705.1 uncultured Arenimonas sp.
ATCTCGACCTGGGACGGCGGAACGCCGTCGGCCTCGATGCGCTCGGTGATCATGGCCAGGATGGCCTGCTGGGTGTCGGTGATGTCCATTAGTAGTAATACTACTAACGAACCTCCCCGGCCTGTCAAGTCCCGCGAGCGAGCCTAGCTGGCCAGGCCCATCAGCCCTTGCAGGGCCGCCGCCACCGTCTGCCTGCGCACGGCGTCGCGGTCCCCGTCGAAGTGGAAAAGTTCGGCCTTCGGGTAACCGCCGCGGCGCTTCCAGCCAATCCAGACCGTACCGACCGGCTTGTCCGGATTGCCACCGGTGGGGCCGGCGATGCCGGTTACCGCCACGGCGATGCTGGCGCCGGAGGTCACCAGGGCCCCGGACACCATTTCCATCACCGTTTCCCTGCTGACGGCGCCGTGTTCGATCAGGGTCTCCGGCCGCACGCCCAGCAGGGCCTGCTTGGCTTCGTAGCTGTACGCCGCCATGCCGCAGTCGAACCAGGCCGAACAGCCCGGGATGTCGGTGATCATCTTTGCGATCCAGCCACCGGTGCAGCTTTCGGCCGTCGCCAGCATCAGGTGGCTGGCCTGCAGCCTGGTGCCCACGCGCTCGGCCAGGGCATGCAGGGCGTCGTCGGAAAGCTCGGTGGTTTCGCTCATGCCGGTAGCGTAGTCGCCGGCCCGGCCCATGGCTATCGGCTGTCGCCGGACGGGGTCTTGACTTTTGCATTTACAGATGTAATCTCGAGGCCTGATTACATTCGTAAACACATCCGCGCCATCGGGGGCCCCATGATCGACCTGCTCTGGAACGAAGCCCAACAGCTGGTTCTTGCAAGCTCCCTGGCCATCGGGCTGGTGTTGCTGTTGCGCCCCCTGCTCCGCCGCGCCTTCGGCCCGGAACTGGCCTACCTGGCCTGGGCAGCCGTGCCGCTTTCCCTGGTTGCCGTGCTCCTGCCCGATGCGGCCTCGCTGCCGCTGCATCCGTCGGCATCGCCGTCCTGGACGACACATGCACTGGCGGGCGTGCAGTCGGTGGTGCTGCAGGCGCCGGTCGATCCACGCCCCGGGCTGTTGCTGGCCTGGTGCCTGGGTGCGCTGGTGCTGGCAGCGGCGCTGGTCCGTACGCAGTGGCGCTTCGCGAACCAGGTTCGCCGCCAGCCGGGCAGCGAGTTCGACCAGAGCGACGAAGCCAGCCCGGCCGTTTTCGGCCTGTGGCGGCCACGCATCGTGCTGCCGGGTGACTTCACTTCCCGCTACGACGCCCGCGAGCAGGCACTGCTGCTGGCGCACGAGCGCGAACACCTCCGGCGCAGGGACATCCCCGCGCAGGCCTTGGCCGCCACGCTGGCCTGCCTGTTCTGGTTCAACCCGCTTGTCCACGTGGCCGCGCGGCGATTCCGCCTGGACCAGGAACTGGCCTGCGACGCCGCCGTGCTTCGCCGCCATCCGAATCAACGCCGCCGTTATGGCGAAGCCATGCTCAAGACCCAGCTCGCGGCGATCAGCCTGCCGCTTGGCTGCCACTGGCCCTCGCGCCATCCCCTGAAGGAGAGAATCACCATGCTCAAGCAGTCCTCCCCCAGCGCCGCCCGCCGCCGTGCCGGCAGTGCGGTGATCGCCGCCGGGCTGGTCCTCGTGGCCCTTGGCAGCTGGGCCGCGCAGCC
>CAZXTV010000203.1:0-4112 GCA_964643705.1 uncultured Arenimonas sp.
CACGCAGACGCGGCTGTCGAGGCGGCGGTAGCGAAGATAACGACCGAGCGTGGCCGAGGTGCCGCCGGTGCCGGCGCCGCAGACCACCCAGGCCGGTTCGGGGTCGGGTTCAAGCGCCATCTGCGCCAGGATCGATTCGGCGATGTTGTTGTTGCCGCGCCAGTCGGTGGCGCGTTCGGCCAGTCCGAACTGGTCGAGGTAACACAGTCCTTCGCCGGCGGCCCGGTCGCGTGCGACTTCGCTGGTTTCAAGGCCCGGTGGCAGCAACACGCACTCGGCGCCCAGCGACCTGATCAGGCGCACCTTGGCCGGTGCGGTGCAGTCCGGCATCACCGCCTGGAAGCGCAGGCCCAGCAGGCGCGCGAACCAGGCTTCGGAGATCGCGGTGCTGCCCGACGAGGCATCGATGACGCCCTGGCCTTCGCGCAGGCGGCCATTGCACAGCGCATACAGGTACAGCGAACGCGCCAGCCGGTGCTTGAGGCTGCCGGTCGGGTGCGCGGCTTCGTCCTTGAGGTAGAAGCGGATGCCCGGGAACGCCGGCAGGTCCAGGCGCAGCAGGTGGGTGTCGGCCGAACGCGCGGCTTCCTGCGCCAGGCAGGCCAGGGCTTGCTTGAGCCAGGCCCGTTCGCTGTTCATGCCGGGACCGTGCCGATGAGCGCCATGGCCTGGCGTTCGAGGTAGTCGAAATACATCTCGAGGTAGCTGATGCCGTTGGCGGTGTCGAGCAGGAAGGGATTCATCAGCGTGTGGCGCAGGATCACCAGCCGGTCGTCGTCCTCGCCGCCGGCATCGAGCGTGGCCGGATCCAGGTCCAGGGCCTCGAGTGCCCGCGTTGTTTCTTCCTCGCCCATGACCTCGGGCCGCAGCGTGGTCATCGAGCCGAAGAACTCGCGTGCCTGCACCGGCTGCCGGGGGTCGTAGCTGAGGCTGCGGTGCAAGGCGCGCACGAAGCGGTTCATGGTCGCGACGTCCCGGTTGCCGGCGGGATTGAGCGCCAGGCAGATCAGGTTTGAATCGGGTTCGAACGGCAGCTTGCAGACCAGGCGGCCCTCCAGGCGCGCCGCGAAGCGGGTGGCGGCGGTGCGGAAGGCTTCGGTGGCGACGATGGACTCACGCGGCAGGGCGCCGAAGTTCTCGTGGTCCAGCGGCAGCACCTGGTGGGTGACGTACACGGCGGCGGCTGCCGCGCCGGGTTTGGAGCCTTCCGGGATGTAGCGGCCAAGCTGGCGGAAACGCTGGAAATAGTCCGGTGTCTCCTCGGTGCTGAAGACGTAGTCGGCGTCTTCGGCCAGCAGCTGCATCGCCCGCTGGTCGCGGCACAGGAAGGCGCCGGCGCCGTAGGGGATGTAGCCGAGCTTGTGCGGGTCCACCGTGATCGAATCGACCCGGCCCAGCGCCGCCACCGCGGCGTGTACTTCCGGGGCGGGGAAGTCGCGGAATTCTTCGCGCATGTCCTGGATCGGGCGCAGGCTGCCGTCGGGCTTGCGGAACAGGGTGCACAGGTAGCCGCCCCAGGCCGCGTCCACGTGCACGGCGAAACCCAGGCCGGCCTCGGCCCAGCGGTCGCGCGCGTCGACCAGTTCATGCAGCGGGTCGATGGTGCCGAACTCGGTGCTGCCCAGCACGCCGACCACCATCAGCACCGGCTGGCGTTCACGATGGCAGCGCGCCAGCATGTCTTCCAGTGCGTCGGTATTGGTGCGCATGCCCCGTTCGGGCACCAGCTCGAGCTGGGCGCGGCCCAGGCCCATCAGCTTCATGCCCTTGGACCAGGAGTAGTGGGCGGTGACCGGCGCGAACACGCGCGGCGAGCCCAGCTCCGGATGCCGGCTGAGGAAGTCGGCCAGGCCCAGGGTTTCCAGGCGGTGCGCGGCCAGCTGCGCGCGCCAGCGGCGGCGTTCGCGCGGCGGGCAGGTGGCCAGGAAGGCGTTCCACTGGTCGACCAGCGCCACCACGTCGGACGAGGACAGGTTGAAGGCGCTCCAGTCATCGTCGGGCACGGTGATGCCGGGCGGCGCCGTCGCCCGCAGGGCCACCGGGAAGGCCTTGCAGGCCAGGGCCAGGCGCAGCGCTTGGAAATTGGCCAGGGTGCCACCGGAGGTGAGGTGGCCGAAGGCGCAGTCGGGCCGCGCCGGGTCATCCACGAATCCGAACATGCGCGCCAGCTGCAGCCCGGCCTTGAGCTCCATGTCGATCGTCACCGGGGCCGCGTCGATGCTGACGTTGTTCGGGTTGTAGGGCAGGGTGAGGAACTGCGCCGCCAGCCCGGGCAGCAGCAGGTCGGACACCATGTGGCCGATGTAGCGCGGGCTGTGGAACGGCACCGAACGCTTCAGCGCGGCCGACAGCGTATGCAGCTCCCGGCGCATGCGCGCCTCGAAGTCGCGGTAGGCCGGCTCGCCCGCGGCGCCGGTGGGAATGGCCGGCGGATCCTCGGGGTGGAAGTTGCGGCGCCAGTAGACGTGGTCGCGCAGGAACTCGACCACCAGTTTTTCCAGCAGGGCGTCGTTTTCGCCGTAGGGGCCGAGGAAACACGGATGGATCGACGGCGAGGTCACGCCGCCAGCCCCTGCAGGATGCCCAGCGGATGGTGGGCACGCGCCACGAAGTACATGAAGGCGAAGGTCGCCAGCGCCGCGATGTAATACATCGCCCGCGAACGACGCGTCCGCGCGCGCGTTAGCGCCAGGCTGCCGAGCACGACGTAGACCACCAGCAGCGCCAGCTTCACCGACAGCCACGGCACCACGAAGGGATTGAGCTTGAGCGCGGTCAGCAGCATCAGGGCGGCCGTCAGCAGCGTGGTGTCGATGGTGTAGCTGAGGTAGCGCAACGGCGCCGCCATCGCCCACTTCACCCCGCCCAGCACCAGCGCGCCGCGCACCGCGAACAGGCCGACGCTGGCCAGCACCGCCGCGATGTGCACCATCTTTATCTGGAAGTAGAACTCGATCATCGAAAGGTCCTCAGCCCGGGCGTCCGTCGGCGCGCGGGGTGGCGTAGATCCAAAGTGAGCGCAGCACCCAGGGCAGGAACACCAGCACCCAGCCGATGCTCGCGGCCAGGAACCACGGCGCCGGATTGGCCGCGAATTCCGATCCGACGCGCAGCACGGCCACGGCCTGCATGCCGATGAAGGCCAGCGCCGGCACCTTGCCAAGCACCAGTGGCCGGCCCGAATGGCCCTGGGTGACCCGTGTCACCATCGCCACGAGCAGGCTGCCGAAGAAACCGATGGACACGGCGTGCACCGGCCCGCGGCCCAGGGTGAATTCGCCCGTGGCCAGGAACCACAGGCTCTGGGCGGCATACAGCGCCAGCGCGATCGGCAGCCAGGCGTAACCGATGAACAGCACGCGCAGCAGCGGCGGCGCCTTGCCGCGCGGCCACCAGCGCCACAGCGCCAGGCCGGTGATCGCCAGCAGCGGCAGGTCGACCAGCCACAGCCACTGGTAGAGGTGCGCCAGCTCCAGCGCAAGGTGGCCCAGCCACAGCGGCCAGCTGGCGGCGAGCAGCCACATCGGCTTCCAGGGGCGGTAGCCGGCGACGACGTTGCTGGCGAAAAACGGGAACATGCGGTGCGCGACGGTGGAGTAGATCGGCACGAGCATCCCGAAAGTGCCGATCTTGAGCATCGCGAAAGCCAGGCGTGGCTCCTGCGGCAGGTGCAGGTAGGCGACGAAGGCGAGCAGGCCGGCCAGGCCCATCAGCAGCCCGGCGAAGCAGGAAACGGCGTGCCAGTTGCCGCTGCGGTCGCGCAGCAGCCAGCCGGCCAGCACGGCCATGGCGGCGATCCAGCCGGCCACGGTGTTGACCACGCCGATGTGCAGCAGCAGTGCCGAACCGCCCAGCAGGCCGGCAAGCGTAAGCACCTGGCCCAGCACCAGGCCCAGGCCCACGGGCAGGTAGTGCCAGCGGCTGGGATCGGTCTGCGCCATCCAGCGCGGGAACACCGTCAGCAGGAAGCCGAAGATGAAGGTCGGCAGCACCTGGTACTGCATGATGAAGGCATGCATCCAGCCCGCCGGCACCGTCGGCGTTGGCAGTATCCCGCCCAGCCAGCCGGTCCACCAGGCCATCGCCGCCAGCACGTTGGCGGCGCCGATGAA
>CAZXTV010000204.1:0-4110 GCA_964643705.1 uncultured Arenimonas sp.
AGAACGACGATGGCGGTGACCGGATCCTCGATTCCATGCTGGACGCCGTGGCCGGGTCGGCGCCGAAACGCTTGAGGATCAGCGGGATCGTCGAACCCGCCAGGCCGGCGACCATGCAGCTGACCGCCATCGCGGTCATCGTGATCAGGCCCAGGGCCATCGCGTCCTGGCCCCCGTCGCGGGCCACCACGAAGTACATCGCCGCGCCCGCGATGGCGCCGGTGACCGCGCCGTTGATCAGGCCCAGCAGCCCTTCCTTGGAAACGATCGCCGCGATGCGGGTGCCTTTGAGTTCGCCCAGGGTCATGCCACGCAGCATCACCGCCAGCGACTGGCAGCCCAGGTTTCCGGCCTGGCCGCCCAGCACCGGCAGGAACACGGCCAGCACCACCACGCGGTTGATCGTCTCCTCGAAATAACCCACCACCGCCGCGGCCACGAACACCGTCAGCAGGTTGATGAGCAGCCAGGGATTGCGGAACTTGAAGGCGCGCCACAGCGGCGTCGCCAGGCGCTCTTCCTTTTCCACGCCGACCATGGAACCGGCCTGCGCCGAGATCTCGAAGGCCTGCTGTTCGAACAGCACCTGCCCGCGCACCTGGCCCACCAGGTGGCCGTCGGCTTCGCACACCGGGTACACCGGATAGTGCCGCGTCACTACTTCACGCATGGCGTCCACCAGGTCCATGTCCGGGCGCAGGCAGAAGGGCGAGCGGATCATGATTTCGTCCAGGGCACGGTCGCGGTCGGCATAGAGCAGGTCGCGGAAGGCCGCCACGCCGACCAGGCGCTGGCCGCCGTCGACCACCCACAGGTAGGTGACCAGGCGCTTCTTCACGACGTCGCGCAGGGCGTCGATGGCTTCGCTGACCCGGGTGCCGGCCGGGAAAACCGCCGGTGGGTCTTCGATCAGGCGGCCCACCGAGCCTTCCGGGTAGCGCTGGCTGTCGGCCCAGTCGGTGCCCACGGGCGCCGCCGCCATCACCGCGGTGCGTTCGCCCATGGGCATCGCCGCGAGCAGGTCGTTGGCCCGGGCCGGCGGCAGGCTGGCCAGCAGGCGCGCCACGTCGGGCGCCGCGACGCCCTGGAGCCGCTTGATCGCCGAATCGGTATCGAGCGCGGCAATGCGCTTGGCCAGATCCTCGTCCGGTGCCGTCATCGTCTCGGTCACGTATTTCTCCCCTGGGAAAGCCTTCGAAAACGGCTTAAGCCTAGCCGAACGGACACTCCCCGGCCATGCGCAACCCCTGCGGTTCTGGGACAATTGCCGTCTCGCACCCCCACGGCGAAAAACCAATGACGGCGTTTCCCCTGCGAGCCCTGCTCGCACTTTCGTGCGGCGTGCTGCTCGCCGCCTGCGGTGCCGACCAGGCCGCGCCACCTTCCAAGCCGTCGCTCAGCGTCAGCGTCGCCGAACCGGCCATGCAGACCCTGCCCCGCCGCATCGCCGCCTCCGGCTCGATCGCCGCCTGGGAAGAAGTCGTGCTGGGCGTCGAACTCTCCGGCCAGCGCGTGGCCTCGGTCGCCGTGGAAGTCGGCGACGACGTGCGCGAAGGCCAGCCGCTGCTGCAGCTCGACACCCGCACCCTGGGCATGGAACTGCGCCAGGCCCAGGCCGCCCTGGCCCAGGCCGAAGCCAACCTCACCGTCGCCAGCGCCAACGCCCGCCGCGGTGAAATGCTCAAGCGCGAGCAGCTGGTCGCCGCCAGCGAAGCCGACCAGCTGATCGCCGGCGAACTCACCGCCCGGGCCCAGCGCGACACCGCCCGCTCCCAGGTGGAAAACGCCCGCCTGCGCCTGGGCTTCGCCACGCTGCGGGCGCCGCACGACGGCGTCATCTCGGCCCGCAACGTGCAGCCCGGCCAGGTGATCACCGCCGGCGCCGAACTGCTGCGCCTTATCCGCGACCGCCGCCTGGAATGGCGCGCCGATCTGCCCGAGGACGCCCTGGTCCAGGTTGAAGAAGGCATGCCCGTGCGCCTGGAAGCGCCCGACGGGCAGCCGGTCGAAGGCACGGTGCGCACGATTTCGCCGGGCCTGGACAGCCGCAGCCGCACCGGCGTGGTATTCGCCGACCTGCCTGCCCCCGGCGGCCTGCGCGCAGGCATGTACGCGCCCGGCGAGATCCTGCTGGCCGAGCGCGAAGTGCGCACCGTGCCCGCCGCCGCGATCGTCGAACGCGACGGTTACCGCTACCTGTTCGTCGTCGGCGAAGGTGACGTCGTGGCCCAGCGCCGCGTCGAACTCGGCGCGCGCAGCGGCGACGTGGTGGAGGTTCGCGAGGGCCTGGAAGGCGGCGAACGCGTGGTGGTCGAAGGCGCAGGCTTCCTGGCCGACGGCGACCTGGTGCGCGTGGTCGCGGCCAGCGAAGGCTGAGCGGCATGAACTTCTCCGCCTGGTCCATCAACCGGCCGCTGCCGGCGATCCTGCTGTTCATCCTGCTCACGCTGGTGGGCCTGTTCGGCTTCCAGCAGCTGGCCGTGTCGCGCTTCCCGGACGTTTCCTACCCGGGCATCACCGTCACCGTGGTGCTGCCGGGCGCCACGCCCAGCCAGCTCGAAACCGAAGTCACCCGCAAGGTCGAGGACTCGGTGGCCAGCCTGGCCGACATCAACAAGCTGGTCAGCACCGTCACCGAAGGTTCGTCCACCACCTTCGTCGAATTCCGCATCGGCAAGGACATCTCCGATGCGCTCGACGAAGTGCGCGACGCGGTGGCGCGCATCCGCGCCGACCTGCCCGGCGACATCGAAGACCCGGTGGTCGCCAAGATCGAGATCGTCGGCGGCACCCTGGTCACCTACGCGGTGGCCTCGGACAGCCTGGGCGAAGACGAACTGAGCTGGTTCGTCGACAACGAAGTGACCAAGAAGCTGTTTTCGGTGCGCGGCGTCGGCACGGTCCTGCGCAGCGGCGGCATCGAGCGCGAAGTACAGGTGGACCTTCGGCCGGGCGTGCTGGCCGCTTACGGCCTGACCGCCGGCGAGGTGTCGGCGCAGCTGGCGCGTTCGCAGCTTGAACGCTCCGGCGGCCGCGCCACCCAGGGCAGCAGCGAACAGGCCATCCGTGCCGTGGGCACGGTGGACAGCGCGCAGACCCTGGAACAGTTCCCGATCGTGCTGCCCGACGGCAGCCAGCTGCCGCTGGTGGCGCTGGCCACGGTCACCGACGGCCACGCCGAGCGCCGGCAGCTGGCGCTGATCGACGGCCAGCCGGTGGTGAGCTTCGGCATCAGCCGCACCCGCGGATCGAGTGAAATCGAGGTCGGCGAAGGCATCGAACAGGCCATCAAGGAACTCGAAGCCCAGCACCCCCGCGTGCAGTTCAAGCTGGTCAGCACGGCCATCGACGAAGTGCGCGCGTCGTTCAAGTCGTCCATGACCATGCTGTGGGAAGGCGCGCTGCTGGCGGTGCTGGTGGTGTGGTGGTTCCTGCGCGACTGGCGCGCGACCTGGATTTCGGCGCTGGCGCTGCCGCTGTCGATCATTCCCACCTTCGGCGTCATCTGGCTGCTGGGTTTCAGCCTGAACATGATCACCCTGCTGGCGCTGGCGGTGGTGGTGGGCATCCTGGTGGACGACGCCATCGTCGAGGTCGAAAACATCGACCGCCACCTGGCCATGGGCAAACCGCCCAAGCAGGCCGCCACCGAGGCCGCCGACGAGATCGGCCTGGCGGTCATCGCCACCTCGGCGACGCTGGCGGCGGTATTCATCCCGGTGGCCTTCATGCCCGGCATCGCCGGCAAGTTCTTCCTGGAGTTCGGCTGGACGGCGGCTACCGCGGTGATCTTCTCGCTGATGGTCGCGCGCCTGCTGACGCCGATGATGGCGGCCTACCAGCTCAAGGCCAAACCCCACGTCGAAAAAGAATCGAAGCTGATGGCGCGTTACCTGCGCCTGGTGGAATGGGCGCTGGCCAACCGCTTCAAGACCCTGGGCCTGGCCCTGCTGATGTTCATCGGTTCGCTGGCGCTGCTGCCTTTCATCCCGGCCACCTTCATC
This sequence comes from uncultured Arenimonas sp., assembly GCA_964643705.1. Taxonomy (GTDB): domain Bacteria; phylum Pseudomonadota; class Gammaproteobacteria; order Xanthomonadales; family Xanthomonadaceae; genus Arenimonas. Next base: position 4,005 of record CAZXTV010000204.1, read on the forward strand.
CCCGGCTCGGACCTGGGCCGCAGCAACCTGAGCCTGGAGCGGCCGCCGGGCGCGCGCCTGGAACAGACCGCGGCGATGAGCGAGCGCGCCCGTGCGCTGATCAAGG
>CAZXTV010000205.1:0-4096 GCA_964643705.1 uncultured Arenimonas sp.
TTTGAAGCCTGGGTCGGCGACGACGATCCGGGCGAACCCGGCGCCAGCGTCTGCGCGGCCCTGAAGGAACTCGCCGACAGCGGCGTGCCGGTGTACCTGATGCGCGGCAACCGCGACTTCCTCTACGGCCAGCAGATGGCCGACCGCTGCGGCGCCACCCTGCTGCCCGACCCCTGCGTGATCGACCTGCACGGCGTGCCGACGCTGCTGATGCACGGCGACCTGCTATGCACCGACGACACCGCCTACCAGGCCTTCCGCCTGCAGGTGCGCGACCCGGCCTGGCAACAGGCCTTCCTGGCGCAGCCCCTGGCCGCGCGCCACGCCTTCGCCGCCCAGGCACGCGCCGCCAGCCGCGAACACCAGCAGGGCGCGTCGGAAAACATCATGGACGTCACGCCCGAAACCGTGTCCGCCACCATGCTCCGCCACGGCGTCTCCCGGCTCATCCACGGCCACACCCACCGTCCTGCCATGCATTCGCTGCGCCTGGACGACCGGCCAGCCCAGCGCGTGGTGCTGGGTGACTGGTACGACCAGGGCAGCCTGCTGCGGGTCGGTGCGGATGGGCTGGTGCTCGAGGCGCTGGCCGTGCCCGGGCACCCTGCCTCCGGCTGAACCGACGAACGGTTGTCAGCTCCTTCCGGCTTCCGTCGTGTATGGAATACCTTCAAAGGAGTTCCTGACATGTCGATCAACCGCCGTCGTTTCCTCCATGTCGCCGCCCTTGGCACCCTGGCCGCCGCCGTCCCGGCGCTGGCGCTGGCGCGCAGTGCTGCCCGCGGCAAGACCTCGCTGGCGCTGTCGTTCTCTTCCCCCCGGGGCATCAGCAAGCTGGGCGGCGCCAAGCTGGCCGATGCGGTCCGGTCCAACACCAAGGTGGTGGCGGCCACGGGCGAGTCCCTGCCCGTGCAGCTCCTGGCCGCGCGCTTCGAAGGCAGCAAGCCCGTCGCCGGCTTCGCCTCGCCCGTGGCGAAGTTCGCGCCCGATGGCGATGGCCGCACGCTGGGCAAGCTGTTTCCCGGCGAAACCTTCTTCCCGGGCGAAACCTTCTTCCCGGGCGACATGTTCTTCCCGGGCGAAACCTTCCTGCCGGGCGACATGTACCTGCCGGCAGACCAGCTCGAAAAATACGCGGGTCGCGCGTTCGCCAGTGGCGATGCCCAGGAACTGCTCGCGAACGCGATCGCGAAATCGACCGGCTTCCGGCCCAAGGGCCTGGGCTTGTTCGCGTTCGCGCTGGTAAGCCCCGGCGCCGGCATCGCCTCGCGGGGACTGGTGTTCGAATTCGACAGGCGTTAAGCGCGCGCCGGCGCCCGGCGCGCCGCGGGGTCAGCCGCCGCGGTAAAGCTCCGGGCGGTAGCCGCCGACTTCGAATTCGAACGTCGGCACCAGCACGCCGTTGCGCGGCAGTTCGATGCGCACGCGCTGGGCCCCGGACATCGCTTCCAGGAAGCCCGGCTCGTCCTTGATGAACAGGGCCGGGCCGGTGCCGGTGTCGGCCGGTTCACCGGCGAACGCACGCGCCGGCGCATCGTCGAAGCGAATCTGCAGCCGGCAGGGCGGGCCGCAGCGCAGCGTCGACATCTGCAGGACCAGGTAGGCGCTTTCACCCCACTGCGGGTGCCGGCGCAGCACCAGCCGGGCCTCCGGGCGCGGCGCGGGGCCGCCTTCTTCCTGCGAATGCCGGGGCACCTTGCTGTAAATGGCGGCCGAATGCTGGGTGCCGCCATCGACGGCCACGGACTGGTAGTCCCACAGGCCCAGCAGCCGGCGGCGTTCACGCATGACGTCGGCCTGCTCCACCACCGCGTCGAAGGACTCGCGCATGGTCGCGGCGGCCTGGGTCTTGCGGTAGGCCTGGTCGAGCTGGTTGCCGTGCATCTCGGCGATTTCATAGTCGCCGTCGGCGCGGGCGGCTTCGTAAAGCGCCAGCTTTTCGGCGGCCGCCACTTCGTCCAGGGAAGGATCGACGGGTTCTGGCTGGCAGGCGGCCAGGAGCAGCACGCACAGCAGCGTCAGGATTGTTTTCATCGCTTCACTCCATGGTTTCGAGGCTGCGGATCTCGTCTTCATCGAAGCCCGCGGACAGCCGCGCCGGCCGGTTGAACGGTCCGCGCAGGCCACCGCGTACCGTTTCGCGCACCAGCCGGATGAACTCCCGGCCCGGCGCCAGGCCGGCGCGTCCACAGTACCAATGGAACCAGCGGGTGCCGGCAGCCACGTGCGCGACTTCTTCTTCCAGGATCACTTCGAGTATCCGGGCCGAGGCATCGTCGCCGTTGCCGCGCAGGCGCGCGATCATGCCCGGCGTCACGTCCAGGCCGCGGGCCTCGAGCACGCGCGGCACCAGGGCCATGCGGCGAAGACCACTGTCGGCGGTCTTTTCGGCCATTTCCCACAGGCCGTTGTGGGCGTCGAAGTCGCCGTAGGCAAATCCCAGTTCGCCCAGGCGCGTTGCCAGCATCGCAAAATGACGCGCCTCGTCGTCGGCAACGCCAACCCAGTCCTGGTAGTACGCCAGCGGCAGGCCGCGGAACCGGTACACCGCGTCCCAGGCCAGGTTGATCGCGTTGAATTCGATGTGGGCAATGGCGTGCAGGAAGCCTGCACGGCCCTCGATGCTGCCCAGCCCACGCTGCGGAAGATCGCGCGGCAGCACCAGCCGCGGCCGCTCGGGCCGCCCGGGCGCACCGATCGCGTCAGGCGCCGGCGCATCCTCGGGCACCGCCAACTCCCCCGCCCGGAACGCCCCGGCCGCCGCATGCGTCAGCCGCAACTTCTCGGCCGGATCGGACGCGGCGATGCAGCGCGCAGCTGCAGTGTGTACGTCGTCGGATTGGATTTCGTTTTTGGACACGGATAAGAGCGGAAAAGAGCCGATAGACACGGATGGAGCCAAAGACTAATCGAAAAGCATCATCCAAATGCCCTATCCGCCCTTATCTGCTTCGATCCGCTTTGATCCGCGTTCAAAAACGACGTCAGGCCTCCCGACGTTTCCGTTTGGCGTCGTCGGAGCGCAGCTGCTGCAGGCGTTCGAAATAGCCGGGTTCGACGCCGGTGACGTATTCGCCGCTGAAGCAGGAGCTGTCGAAGCGGCGGCCCGGGAACTTCGGGCCCGCGACCGCGGCCTCCAGGTCGGCCAGGTCCTGGTAGATCAGCCAGTCGCAGCCGAGCAGCTTTTCGATTTCCTGCTCGCTGCGGCCATGTGCCACCAACTCGTCCACCGAGGGCATGTCGATGCCGTAGATGTTCGGATGCCGCACCGGCGGCGCCGCCGAGGCCAGGTAGACCTTGCGCGCACCGGCGTCGCGCGCCATCTGCACGATCTGCTGGCTGGTCGTGCCACGCACGATCGAGTCGTCCACCAGCAGCACCACCCGGCCCTTGAACTCCAGCGGGATCGGGTTGAGCTTGCGGCGCACCGACTTCCTGCGCTCGCCCTGCCCCGGCATGATGAAGGTGCGGCCGACGTAGCGGTTCTTGATGAATCCCTCGCGGTATTTCACGCCCAGCACGTTCGCCAGTTCAAGCGCGGCGTCGCGCGAGGTGTCGGGGATCGGAATGACGGTGTCGATGTCGTGGTCCGGGCGCAGGCGCAGGATCTTCTGGCCCAGGGTGACGCCCATGCGCATGCGCGCCTTGTGCACCGAGATGTTCTCGATCATCGAGTCCGGGCGCGCGAAGTACACGTATTCGAAGATGCAGGGTGCGTGCGGCTGCTCCTGCACGGCTGCTTCGGAGTAGAGCTGGCCATCGGGCGTGATCACCACCACTTCGCCCGGCAGCAGGTCGCGTTCGCGGCGGAAGCCCAGGATGTCCAGGGCCACCGATTCTGACGCCACCGCATATTCGTCGCGTCCGTTGGTCTCGCGCTTGCCCAGCACCAGCGGCCGGATGCCGTGCGGGTCGCGGAAGGCAACCAGGCCCAGGCCCAGCACCATCGCCACCGCGGCGTAGCCGCCCTTGCAGCGCCGGTGCACGCTGGCCACCGCCGACGCGGCGGCCTTGGCATCGAGCCGCCCAAGCACCTGCAGTTCGTGCGCGAACACGTTCAGCAGCACCTCGGAGTCGGACTCGGTGTTGATGTTGC
>CAZXTV010000206.1:0-4087 GCA_964643705.1 uncultured Arenimonas sp.
CGGCCTCGATGGCGATCTTGAGCTGTTCGCGGACGGGCTGCTGGCCCAGGTAGTCGTCCAGCCGCTTGGGCCGGATGCTGGCCTCGGCGAGGTCATCTTCACGGGTGGCGGCGGGGGCGATGACGCGGGTGGCTTCCATGGGCCACGATTATGGCAGGTCGCGGGAGAAAACCGGGGTCAGAGTCGACTTTCCCCCGACAGCCACTCGCCAGCCGAGGCCCTTGGGCGAAAGTCGACTCTGACCCCGGTTTTCGACCCCGGTTTTCCAGGGGCGAGATCAGCCCCGGAGGACGGAGCGCAGGGCCTTGCGGATGATGTCTTCGGCGCTGTCGCCGGGTTCGGCCTGCTTGAGCATGCGCTGGACCTCGGCGGGCTTGTAGCCGAGCTGCTGCAGGGCCACCGAGGCTTCGGAGGCCGGGTCGGCGGGCACCGCGCCGCCGGCGCCGGTGAACACCGCGCCGCCGCCGGCGAAATCGGCCGCGCGGTCGCGCAGCTCGACCACCATGCGTTCGGCGGTCTTCTTGCCGATGCCGGGGATGCGGGTCAGCGCGGCGATGTCGCCCGACTGCACCAGCCGCGCGAAGTCGTCGACGCTGGCGCCCGACAGCACCGCCAGCGCGATCTTGGCGCCGACGCCGGTGACCTTCTGCACCTCGCGGAACAGGCGGCGTTCGGCTTCGGTGAGGAACCCGTACAGCGCCACGCCGTCTTCCTTCACCGCGTAGTGCGTGGACAAGGTGACTTCGCGGCCCACTTCCGGCAGGTCGTAGAAGGTGCTCATGGGCGCCGAGAGTTCGTAGCCGACGCCGTTGACGTCCACCATCAGCTGCGGCGGCGACTTGTACACCAGCGTGCCCTTCAGGCGACCGATCATCGACGTCTCCTCAACAAGGCCGCGGCCAGGCCGGTGCGGCCCGCCGTGGCGCTCATGTGTGCGTGGGTCAGGGCCACCGCCAGCGCGTCGGCGGCGTCGGCCTGCAGCTTCTTGTCGGGCAGGGAAAGCAACAGGCGCACCATGTGCTGCACCTGGTCCTTGTCCGCCGCGCCATTGCCGACCAGCGATTGTTTGATCAGGCGCGGCGCGTATTCGTGCACCGGCAGGCCGCGCCGCACCACCGTCGCGATCGCCGCGCCGCGGGCGTGGCCCAGCTTCAGGGCGGAGGTTGCCGACTTGGCCATGAACACCGACTCAATGGCCACCACGGTGGGCTTCCACTCGCCCAGGATGTCTTCCAGGTCGAACACCAGCTTGCCCAGGCGCGCCGGGAAATCTTCGGTGTCCTGCAGCAGGTTCAGCGCCTGGCAGTGCACGTAGCTGCACTTGCCCGACGCATCCACGTCCACCAGCCCGATGCCCGTGCGCTGCGAGCCCGGGTCGATGCCGAGGATGCGGGTCACGTCCAGGCGGCGTCGCCCAGGTCGGCGTTGTGGTAGACGTCCTGCACGTCGTCGAGGTCTTCGAGCATGTCGAGCATCTTCTTCACCTGAAGCGCGACCTCGCCTTCGACCTTGCTGTCGTTTTCGGCGCGCATCGTCACCTGCGCGTCCAGCGCCACGTGGCCGGCCGCGGCCATCGCCGCCTTCACCTCGTCGAAGGCCTCGGGCGAGGTCAGCACCTCGATGACGCCGTCGTCCGGGTAGCTGGCCACGTCGTCGGCGCCGGCCTCGATGGCGGCCTCGGTGATGGCCTCTTCGCTGCTTTCGGGCCCGAAGCTGAGCACGCCCAGCTTGCGGAACATGAAGGCCACCGAGCCATCGGTGCCCAGGTTGCCGCCGCACTTGTTGAAGGCGTGGCGAACGTCGGCCACCGTGCGCACCTTGTTGTCGGTCAGGCAGTCGACGATGACGGCGACGCCGCCGGGCGCGTAACCCTCGTAGCGGATTTCCTCGTAGCTGACGCCTTCGAGTTCACCGGTGGCCTTCTTGATCGCACGATCGATCACGTCGCGGGTCATGTTCACCGCCAGGGCCTTGTCGACCGCGACGCGAAGGCGCGGGTTGGCCTTCGGGTCGCCACCGCCCATGCGCGCGGCGGTGGAAATCTCGCGGATGACCTTGGTGAAGACCTTGCCGCGCTTGGCGTCCTGGGCGTTCTTGCGCCCTTCGATGGCCATCAATCTGCCCATGGAACACGACTCTTTGTGCTGTGGCGAAGCGTCGATTATAGGGCGCTTCACGGGCCCGGACCCGCCGGACTTCAGGTCGGGAAGCGTCCATCGCGCAGGAAGCCCGCCGCCAGGTCACCCACGCGCCGGTCGAGCAGCAGGCCGGTATGGCTGTCGGGCAGCACCCGGTGGTCGGCCAGGCCGGGCAGCCGGGTTTCCCACACCGCGACGGTGCCGTCGCTGAGGCCGTCGAAATTGCCGAAGTACTTGCCCAGGCCCATCGCCTTGCTGCCGGCGATCACCGCCACTTCCCGGCCTTTGGGCAGGGCATGCAGGCCGCTGCGCAGCAGGGTGCCGCTGCGGCCCAGCCAGAATCCCAAGTGGTGGCGGGCCAGGCCGCGCGCCGCGCTGGAGCCGGCCAGCGGCGAGCCCAGGCACAGCACCCGTCCCGGCGGCAGGCCGGCGTAACTGGCGACGGTTTCCAGCGCCACCAGGCCACCCAGGCTGTGGCCAACCAGGTGCACCGGCCCATCGGCCAGCGCCTGCAGGCGGCTGGCCAGCTTGTCGACGCTGGGCGCCGGCCCGTGCAGCAGGCTGGCGTAGTCGAAGACCTCCGCGCGGTAGCCAAAGGCGCGCAGGCGCCTGGCCAGCGGCCACAGCGTCAGCCCACGCATCCACACGCCGTGGAGCAGGATGACGCGGTCGCCGGTGGGGGCCGCGCTTGCCAGGGTCTTATTCCTTGGAAACAACGGCCTTGGGCACCGCGCGCACGTGCACTTCGGCCAGCTGCACCTCGGGCACCGGCGACGGCGCGCCGGTCATCAGGCACTGGGCGGTGGTGGTCTTGGGGAAGGCGATGACGTCGCGGATCGATTCGGTGCCGGCCATCAGCGCCGCGATGCGGTCGATGCCGAAGGCGATGCCACCGTGCGGCGGCGCGCCGTACCGCAGCGCGTCGAGCAGGAAGCCGAACTTGGCCTCGGCCTCCTGTGCGCCGATGCCCAGCAGGTCGAAGACCGCGCTTTGCATGTCGGAACGATGGATGCGGATCGAACCACCGCCGATTTCGTTGCCGTTTAGCACCATGTCGTAACCGCGCGATACGGCGATGCGGGCATTGGCCTTGAGCTCGGCGATGTCGTCGATCGCCGGGGCGGTGAACGGGTGATGCAGCGCGACGTAGCGACTTTCTTCCTCGTCCCATTCGAACATCGGGAAGTCGGTGACCCACAGCGGCTTCCAGGCGTGCTGCACAAGGCCGAAGTCCTTGCCGGCCTTCAGGCGCACCGCGCCCATGAAGTCGCAGACCTTGTTGTAGGCACCGGCGCCGAAGAACACCATGTCGCCCGCCTGCGCACCGGTGGCCTGCAGCAGCGCGGTGAAGGCGGCTTCGTCGAAGAACTTGGCGATCGGCGAATTCACCGCGCCGGCCTCGTCGAGCTTGGCGTAGGCCAGGCCCTTGGCGCCGTACTTGGCGGCGTGGGCGGCGTATTCGTCGATCTGCTTGCGGCTGAGCGTGGCGCCGCCGGGAATGCGCAGCGCGGCGACGCGGCCACCGTCTTCATTGGCGGCATCGGCGAAGACCTTGAAGCCGCAGTACTTGACCAGTTCGGCCACGTCCACCAGTTCCAGCGGGTTGCGCAGGTCGGGCTTGTCGGAACCGAAACGACGCATGGCCTCGGCCCAGGTGAGGCGCGGGAAGCTGGCGTCGAGCTCGATGCCGATCACTTCCTTGAACACCTCGCGGATCATGCCCTCCACGGCGTCCTGCACGTCGGCCTCGCGCACCCAGGCGAACTCCATGTCCAGCTGGGTGAACTCTAGCTGGCGGTCGGCGCGCAGCGCGCTGACGATCGCCTCGGCGTAATCTTCAGGCAGGGCGATCGCCGCCCAGCCCGGCTCGATGGTCACCGCGGCCTGGTCGGCCTGGGGGGTGACGCGGACCTGGAGCGTCGCCCGCTGCTCCCCGGCGCCGGTCACGA
>CAZXTV010000207.1:0-1989 GCA_964643705.1 uncultured Arenimonas sp.
GACTGGTACGGCCCCAACAACGCCGTGCTGGTGCTGGCCGGCGACATCGACGTCGAGACGGCCAAGGAAAAGGCCACCCGCTACTTCGGTGACATCCCGGCCGGCCCGACCCTGGCCCAGCCGGCGGTGGACCCCGCGCCGCGCACCGCCTCGACCCGCGACGAGTTCACCGATCGCGTGCCGCAGGCGCGCGTCTACCGTGCCTGGAACATCGCCGAATTCGGCCATGCCGACGTCGAACGCCTGCAGCTGCTGTCGCAGGTGCTGGGCGGTTCGCGCGCCTCGCGCCTGGACAAGCGCCTGGTGCACGGCGACAAGATCGCCGACCGCGTGTCCACCTCGGCCTGGGGCTCCCAGCTCGGCGGCATGTTCTACATCCAGGCCGACGTGAAGCAGGGCGTGGATCCGGCGGTGGTCGAAAAGGCCATCGAAGAAGAGCTCTCGCGCCTGCTTGCCGAAGGCCCGACCGCCAGCGAGCTCGAACAGGCCCGCACGATCTTCAAGGCCGGCTTCATCCGCGGCATCGAGCGCATCGGCGGTTTCGGCGGCAAGGCCGACGCCCTGGCCGAGTGCACCGTGTACATGAAGGACCCGGGCTGCTTCCGCGAAGGCATGGCCACCATCGAGGCCGCCACCGCCGCCGAGGTCCAGGCCGCCGGCCAGCGTTGGCTGGCCCAGGGCGACCACACCATCGTGGTCACCCCCGGCGAGCGCGTCGCCACGGTCGAGGAGGAAAGCGCCTCGCACCCGGACATGGGCGAAGTGCCCGCGGCAGACCCGAAGTACAGCACCGTCCCGACTGACGTCGACCGCAGCCAGGGCCCGCCGGTGACCAGCGAGTTCCCCGACCTGGTGTTCCCCGAACTGCAGCGCGCCACGCTGTCCAACGGCATCGCGCTGATCCTGGCCGAGCGCCCGGGCCTGCCGGTCGTGCAGATGAGCCTGCAGCTGCCCGGTGGTTATGTCGCCGACGCCGGCCGCAAGCTCGGCACCGCCAGTTTCACGATGGGCATGCTCGACGAAGGCGCCGGCAAGTACGACGCCCTGGGCTTTGGCAACCAGGCCGAGCGCCTGGGCGCCAACCTCGGCGCCAGTGCCGCGCTCGACGGCGGCAGCGCCTACCTGTCGGCGCTGAAGGAAAACCTCGACGAATCGGTGCAGCTGTTCGCCACCATGCTGCGCACGCCGCGTTTCGACCAGAACGAGATCGAACGCGTGCGCCAGGGCTGGATCTCCACCATCAAGCAGGAAAAGGCGCGCCCGAACTCGTCCGCGTTGCGTCTGCTGCCGCCGCTGCTCTACGGGGAAGGCCATCCCTACGCCATCCCGTTCTCGGGCACCGGTGACGAGGCGTCCATCGCCTCCTTGACCCGCGACGAACTGCTGGCCTACCACCGCGACTTCGTGCGCCCCGAGGGCGCCACGCTGGTCGTGGTCGGCGACACCACCCTGGAGGAAATCGTGCCGGTGCTCGAAAAGCACCTGGGCAGCTGGCGCGGCCAGGGCACGGCCCCGGCGCTGGCGGAAATCACCAGCGTGAACCTGCCGGCCCAGCCGCGTGTGTTCCTGGTCGACCAGCCGGGCGCCATCCAGGCCAACATCTTCGTGGGCCAGCTGGCCCCGTCGACGATGGACCCCAAGGCGACCGAGTTCGAGATCGCCAACTCGGTGCTCGGCGGCGAGTTCAGTTCGCGGCTCAACATGAACCTGCGCGAGGACAAGCACTGGGCCTACGGCAGCTACAGCTTCGTGCAGGCGGCCAAGGGCCAGCGTCCGTGGCTGGCCTTCGCGGCGGTGCAGATCGACAAGACCGCCGAGTCGATGGCCGAACTGCAGCGCGAGATCAGCCAGTACGCCAGTGGCGCGGCGCCGGCCAGGCCCGAAGAAGTAGCCAAGGTCCAGGCCAGCGAGATCCGCAGCCTGCCGGGTTCGTATGAAACCGCCAGCGCGGTGCTCGGCGCCATCGGCGGCATCGTTCGTTATGACCGC
>CAZXTV010000207.1:1999-4011 GCA_964643705.1 uncultured Arenimonas sp.
TATGACCGCCCGGACGACTATGTCGTCCAGCGCAAGGCCAGGATCGAGTCCCTGACCCCGGAGCTCGTCAACGCCGCCGCCGCGACGATCAGGCCCGAGGCGCTGACCTGGGTGGTGGTGGGCGACCGGTCGCAGATCGAAGAAGGCATCCGCGGCCTGGACCTGGGCCAGGTGCAGGTGATCGACGCCGACGGGAAGCCCGTCGGCGAATAATCGGCGCGATACATTGCCGGTTCAGCACGGGCGGGGCGACAATCCCGCCCGTGTCATTTCTGCAATCCGTGTCTTGCCAAGGGAGTACCGCCGCATGCGCCATCTCGTGATTTCCGCCGTCCTGGTCGCCATGCTCGGTGGCTGCACCTGGGTGAAGATGGCGCCGGGTGGCGCCGCGGTACGGGTCGCCGCCGCCGGGCAGGACCTGTCTTCGTGCGAAAAGCGCGGCGAGGTGTCGGTGTCGGTGCGCGACCGCCTGGGTCCCTACGAGCGCAACGACATCAAGGTGCGCGACGAGCTCGAGACCCTGGCCCGCAACGAAGCCCCCGGCCTGTCCGCCGACACCGTGCAGCCCAAGGGCGAGCCCGACGACGGCGAGCAGCGTTTCGTGGCCTACCGATGCCGCGGCGCGGCACCGGCCGCCCAGGCCCGCCCCGCCAACAGCGACGGCGCGGCCGATACCTATCCCATCGAAGACTGAGACGTCGGTCCCGTCTTCACGCCCTCCGGGGCGGCCAAGTTGAGCGGGAAGGGCGAAACGGGTAACTTTGACGGGTTTCCCTAACGCTGGGACTTCCCCGCTTATGCTGTTCAAGCACGTCTCCATCGCCGGCCTGGCCCACATCGATGCCCCGCATCGACTGAGCTCGGCCGACATCAATGCCCAGCTGCAGCCGACCATGGATCGCCTGGGCATCAAGACCGACGTCCTGCAGGACATCGCCGGCATCTTCGCGCGTCGCCTCTGGGACGACGAGGTGCTGGCGTCCGACGCCGCGACCCTGGCCGCCGAAAAGGCCCTGGCCGATGCCGGCATCGACCGCAGCAAGGTCGGCCTGCTGGTCAACACCTCGGTCAGCCGCGACTTCCTGGAGCCGTCCACGGCCTCGATCGTGTCGGGCAACCTGGGCCTGGGCGAAGACTGCCAGAACTTCGACGTCGCCAATGCCTGCCTGGCCTTCATCAACGGCATGGACATCGCCGGCCGCATGATCGAACGCGGCGAAATCGAGTTCGCGCTGGTCGGCAATGGCGAAACCGCCAACCTGGCCTACAAGAAGACGATCGAGCGCCTGAGCGGCCCGGACGTCACCGAGGAACAGTTCCGCAACGAACTGGCCACCCTCACCCTGGGCTGCGGCGCCGCCGCGATGGTGCTTTCGCGCACCGAACTCACCCCGGATGCGCCGCGCTACAAGGGCGGCGTCACCAAGGCCGCCACGCAGTGGAACACCCTGTGCCGCGGCAACCTCGATCGCATGGTCACCGACACCCGCATGCTGCTCATCGAAGGCCTGAAGCTGGCCACGATGACCTTCGGGGCCGCGCGCCAGGCATTGGGCTGGGTGGTCGAGGAGCTCGACGAGTTCGTCATCCACCAGGTCTCGCAGGTGCACACCCAGGCCTTCATCAAGGCCTTCGGCATCGACCCGAAGAAGGTGCTCACCATCTTCAACGAGCACGGCAACATCGGCCCGGCCTCGGTGCCGATCGTGCTGAGCAAGCTGCGCGAGATGGGCCGCCTGAAGAAGGGCGACCGCGTGGCCCTGCTGGGTATCGGCTCCGGCCTGAACTGCTCGATGGCTGAAGTCGTCTGGTAATCCCCTTCTCTCTCCCTTCGCGGGAGGAGGTCGGCGAGAGGCCAGAGGCGCTCGCAAGAAAGCCCGCCTATCGGCGGGCTTTTTCTTTCGACGGCCATCGCCGGGACTGGCTGTTGAAGAGAAAGAGGGTCGCGGTCCGCGGCGCGAAAAATTCGCGCGTTCGACCAGGCGTGCGTTTGCCAGTGTCGGCTATCGACC
>CAZXTV010000208.1:0-3967 GCA_964643705.1 uncultured Arenimonas sp.
CGCGAATACCGCGGCACCCTGACCGAACCGGGCCGCAATTCGCCCTTCCGCGACTGCGGCGTCGAAGAAAACCTGGACCTGTTCCGGCGCATGCGTGCCGGTGAGTTCGCCGACGGCAGCCGCACCCTGCGCGCGAAGATCGACATGGCCAGCGGCAACATCAACCTGCGCGACCCGGCCATCTACCGCATCAAGAAGGTGGCGCACCAGAACACCGGCGACGCCTGGCCGATCTACCCGATGTACGACTACGCGCACTGCCTGTCCGACGCGCTCGAGGGCATCACGCATTCGCTGTGCACGCTGGAGTTCGAAGACCACCGGCCGCTTTACGACTGGTTCGTGGACCAGGTCGACCTGGCCGGCGACCCGGCGCTGTTCCAGCCGCTGGTCGACGCCGGCTTCGCCGTGCCCGCCGCCAAGCCCCGCCAGATCGAGTTCTCGCGCCTGAACATCAACTACACCGTGATGAGCAAGCGCAAGCTGCTGGCCCTGGTGCAGGAAGGCCTGGTCGCCGGCTGGGACGATCCGCGCATGCCGACCCTGCAGGGCCTGCGCCGTCGCGGCACGCCGGCGGCGGCGCTGCGCCTGTTCTCCGACCGCGTCGGCATCAGCAAGCAGAATTCGCTGATCGATTTTTCAGTGCTCGAAGGCTGCATCCGCGAAGTGATGGACGCGGCCGCGCCGCGCCGCCTGGCCGTCGTCAACCCGGTCAGGCTGGTGCTCAGCAACCTTGCCGAGGGCCACGCCGAGACCCTGCGCTTCCCGAACCACCCGAAGGACGCGTCCTTCGGCGACCGCGAGGTGCCGTTCTCGCGCGAGCTGTGGATCGAGCGCGAGGACTTCGCGGAAGTACCGCCCAAGGGTTTCCACCGCCTGGTGCCCGGCGGCGAAGTGCGCCTGCGCGGCGTCGGCATCGTGCGCTGCGAAGAAGTCATCAAGTCCGGCGATGAAATCACCGAACTGCGCTGCACGCTCGACCCGCTGACGCGCACCGGCATGGAAGGCGCCGACCGCAAGGTCAAGGGCACCATCCATTGGGTCAGCGCCGCGCATGCGGTGGCCGCCGAAGTGCGGCTTTACGACCGCCTGTTCATGGTGCCCGACCCGGACCGCGACGAGGACGGCAAGACCTATCGCGACCACCTCAACCCCGAATCGGTGCGGGTGGTGCAGGCCTATGTGGAACCGTCGGCGGCCGGGCTTCCGGCCGAAGCCGGCGTGCAGTTCGAGCGCCTGGGTTTTTTCACCGCCGACCGCCGCGACCACGCACCCGGCCGCCCGGTGTTCAACCGCACCGTCACCCTGCGCGACACCTGGGCAAAAAAATGATCTACGCCCAGCTCCACCTCACCCTGCCGGCCTGGATCCACGAGGAAGTGGACGCCCAGCGCGCCTATCCGTCGCCGCAGGACAAGGTGGCGCTGGCGATCCAGCTTTCGCGCCGCAACGTCGACCACCGCAGCGGCGGACCGTTCGGCGCGGCGGTGTTCAGCGGCGACCGCCTGGTCGGCGTCGGCGTCAACCGCGTGGTTCCGCACAACTGCTCGGCGGCGCATGCCGAAATCATGGCGCTGGCGACCAGCCAGCAGCGTTTGCAAAGTTTCCGGCTCAACCAGTCCGGTGGCCCGATCACCCTGGCCACCTCGGCCCAGCCGTGTTCGATGTGTTACGGCGCCGTGGTCTGGGCCGGCATCGATCAACTGCTGATCGGCGCGCGCGCCGACGACGTGCAGGACCTGGCCGGCTTCGACGAAGGCCCGCTGCCGGCCGACTGGCGCGGCGAACTGGAAAAACGCGGCATCCGCGTCAGCACCGACCTGCTGCGCGACCATGCCCGCGACATCTTGCGTGACTACGGGGAGTCCGGACTTGTCTACTGACGGCCTGCTGGCCTACTGCCGCCCCGGTTTCGAACCGGAACTGGCGGCCGAACTGAGCGAACGTGCGGCGCTCGCCGGCTTCCCCGGCTACGCCAAGGCCGAACGCAACACCGGCTTCGTGCAGTTCCTGGGCATCGAGGACGGCGCGGCGCTGTGCTCGGCCCTGCCCTGGTCGACGCTGATCTTCGCGCGCCAGAAGCTGCGCCTGCTGGCCGACCTGCCGGGCCTGGACCCCAAGGACCGCGTCGGCCCGATCATGGACGCCCTGGGTGGACGCGGCCGGCATGGCGACCTGTGGGTCGAACACACCGATTCCGACGACGGGCGCCAGCTTTCCGGCCTGGCGCGTGCGCTGGGCAATGCCCTGCGCCCGGCGCTGCGCCAGCGCGGCCTGATCACCGAGAAGGAAGACCCGCGCCTGCCGCGCCTGCACGTGCTGATGCTGGCCGGCAACCACGCCCTGCTGGCCAGCGCCGACCCGAAGGACGCCTCGCCCTGGCCGCTGGGCGTGCCGCGCCTGCGTGCGCACGCCGACGCGCCCAGCCGTTCCTCGCTAAAGCTCGAGGAGGCGCTGATGTGCCTGCTGACCGACAAGGAGCGCGACGCCTTCCTGCAGCCCGGCATGAACGCCGCCGACCTCGGCGCCGCGCCCGGCGGCTGGAGCTGGGTGCTGGCGCGCCGGCACATCCGCGTGGCCGCGATCGACAACGGCCCGATGGCCGACAGCGCCATGGACACCGGCATCATCGAGCACATCCGCGCCGACGGCTTCCGCTGGGAGCCGCCCAAGCCGCTGGACTGGATGGTCTGCGACATGGTCGAGTCGCCCATGAAGGTAGCCAACCGCATGGGCACCTGGTTCCGCGAAGGCTGGTGCAAGCGCTCGGTTTTCAACCTGAAGCTGCCGATGAAAAAACGCTGGGACGAAACCCGCGACTGCCTGCAGCACTTCGCCGACAAGGCCGATCGCCCGCTCACGATTCGCGCCAAGCAGCTCTACCACGACCGCGAGGAAATCACGGTCTATGCGGGCTAGCCTGCTGGCGCTGCTGTTGCTGGCCGCGCCCGCGTTCGGGCAGGCCGACGATTATTTCACGCGCGTCGACCTGGACGGCGACGGCCGGGTTTCGCTGGAAGAATTCCTCGAGCGCATGGGTTTTGCCTTCCGGCAGATGGACGTGGACGGCAACGGCGTGCTCGAGCCGCACGAACAGCACGTGCCCGATGCCCCGCGCATCACCATTGAACAGCACGAGGCGCGCTTTGGCGCCCAGTTCCGCCGGCAGGACGCCAACGGCGACGGCTACCTGAGCCGCCAGGAACTATTGGCGCCGCCGCGCCGCTGACACCGGGTGGAATCAGCTCCAGCCTTCGACCAGGTACAGGTCACTCGTCGCCCGGTGCCAGTTATAGCCATAGGCACCCCCATCCGGGGTGACGACCAGCGTGTTGAGGTTCAGTCCCATCACCGCCGCCGGGTCGCGCGGCTGGATATCCGCCCACTGCTTGCGCTGCCCCGATACGGGATCGACGAGCCAGACCACGCCAGCTGACGCGGGATTCTCGGAAACCAGCAGGCCCGCGTGTATCCAGCCGACCACCTGCCAGGCGGAGGTGCCGCCGGGGATCGGGCGGGGTTGACCGCCGGAGACCGGGAACAGCAACGGTCCCTGGGTGCCTGCCACCGCGATCGTGGCGCCGTCCGGCGACAGCACCCACGCGTCATAACCGACCACATGCCCCGGAGGCGTCACCGCACTTGCGGTGCCCCGCTCCGCGTCCAGCACGTACAGGCCCGGTGCGCCGTCGCCTTCGGACGCACGCACCAGGAAAGCCCGGCTGCCCGGAATCCAGCGTGCATCAAACAGACGCATGCCGTCCTGCTCGAGGCGACGTGTTTCACCGGCGCCGGTCGGAATCAGTTCCAGATGCCTGGCCTCGCTGCTCGGCTTCACGATGGCCCAGCGCCCGTCCGAGGACAAAGCGCGTGCGCTGCCGCTCGCCAGTCGAATCGCCGGGGACCCGTCGGTGGCGCGCACATACACGGAACCCTCCGGCCCGCCGCCGACGCCAAACTCCGAAAA
>CAZXTV010000209.1:0-3940 GCA_964643705.1 uncultured Arenimonas sp.
AATCCGCGTACGCCGGTTCAATTCCGACCTCGGCCTCCAAAGCTTTCAAGCCCCGCTCCGGCGGGGCTTTTTCTTTGTGGCACCATTCCCCGATGCCCGGGTGGCGAAACTGGTAGACGCATGGGACTTAAAATCCCCCGGCCGCAAGGCCATGTGGGTTCGACCCCCACCCCGGGCACCACCTGACGCCGCGGAGACCCCGATGCTGCCCAACCGCTACTGGCCCTTTGCCTCCTGCCTGCTGCTCACCCTGGGTTTCAGTGCCGCGGCTCTTTACGTGCCGATGGCCGGCTGGGGCGTGGTGGTCTTTGGCGCCCTGTCGCTGGTGGGCCTGTGGGACCTGCTGCAGCGCAAGCACACCCTGCGCCGCAACTACCCGCTGACGGCGCATTTCCGCTACGGCCTGGAGTCGATCGGACCGGAGATCCGCCAGTACTTCATCGAATCCGATACCCACGAGGCGCCGTTTTCACGGCTGCAGCGCGCCATCGTCTACCAGCGGGCCAAGGCGGTCACCGATACCCGCCCCTTCGGCACCATGCGCGACGTCTACGGCGACGACTACGAGTGGATCAACCACTCGATGCAGCCGGCGCGCATCGAATCGCATGATTTCCGCATCCCGGTCGGCGAGGACCGTACCCAGCCCTACCAGGCGAGCGTGTTCAACATCTCGGCCATGAGCTTCGGTTCCTTGTCGGGCAACGCGATCCTGGCCCTGAACGCCGGCGCCAAGCGCGGTGGCTTCTACCACGACACCGGCGAAGGCTCGATCTCGCGTTACCACCGGGAACATGGCGGCGACCTGGTCTGGGAAATCGGCTCGGGCTATTTCGGCTGCCGGGACGAGGCGGGGCGCTTCAACGCCGAACGCTTTGAGCGCAACGCGACCGACCCGCAGGTGCGCATGATCGAGCTCAAGATCAGCCAGGGCGCCAAGCCGGGGCAGGGCGGCATCCTGCCCGCGGCCAAGGTCAGCCCCGAGATCGCCGAGGCGCGCGGCGTGCCGCAGGGCGTGGAGTGCCATTCGCCGGCGGCGCATTCGGCCTTCTCGACGCCGATCGGACTGCTCGAGTTCATCCAGCAGCTGCGCGAGCTGTCGGGTGGCAAGCCCACGGGCTTCAAGCTGGCCATCGGGCACCCCTGGGAATGGTTCGCGATCGCCAAGGCGATGCGCGAAACCGGCATCACGCCAGACTTCATCGTGGTCGATGGCGGCGAAGGCGGCACCGGCGCAGCGCCGATGGAGTTCATCGACCATGTCGGCGCGCCGATGCGCGAAGCCCTGATGCTGGTGCACAACACCCTGGTCGGGCTGGACCTGCGTTCGAAGGTGCGGGTGGCCGCGGCGGGCAAGATCGTCACCGCCTTCGACATCGCCCGGGCCCTTGCCCTGGGCGCGGACTGGTGCAATGCCGGGCGCGGTTACATGTTCGCATTGGGCTGCATCCAGTCGCAGAGCTGCCACACCGACCGCTGCCCGACCGGCATCGCCACCCAGGACCCGAGCCGGCAGGCCGGCCTCGACCCGGCCGACAAGGCCACCCGCGTCTACAACTTCCACCGCAACACCGTGGTCGCCCTGAAGGAGCTGCTGGCCGCGGCCGGCCTGACCCATCCCTCGCAGCTGGGCCCGGAGCACATCGTGCGCCGGGTGTCTTCGACCGAAGTGCGGTCGCTGGCGACCCTTCACCGGTTCGTGGCCCAGGGCCGGCTGCTCGAGGGCATTCCCGACCACGCGGTCTTCGAGGTGTTCTGGGACCGGGCCCGCCCGGACAGCTTCGAAGCCCCGCCCGAAGCCGCCCGGATGATGGCCAGCAAGCAGCGCTGACCACCGCCGGCGCCTTGACCGGTATGGCGCCCTTGGGTAAGATTCGCGGCTCTTCGGGCGGTTAGCTCAGTTGGTAGAGCATTGCTTTCACACGGCAAGGGTCACAGGTTCAAGTCCTGTACCGCCCACCAGGTTCCGACAAAAAGGCCCGGTACTGCCGGGCCTTTTTTCATGCCCCTTACCCGGCCAGCCGGACCCGGCGCGGGCTACTCGAGCTGGTCACGGGCGAAGCCAGCGTCCAGGGCCTCCATCGCGTCACGGGGCTTGAGCTTGCCGGCTTTTTCGAAGGCGGCGGCGGCCTGGTTTTCCTTCTTGTCGCCGTGCAGAAGCAACAGCAGGTGGGCGTGTTCGACGTGGGCGATGGGCGAGGACGGGGTCAGCTTGAGCGCCGTGGCGATGTGTTGTTCGGCGACCGCGGCCTTGGCGCCATAGGTCAGCCCGCCAACCAGGGCACCGACCTTGTCGATGATTTCGCCGTGGTAGAGCGCCATCGCGGTGTGCGCCTCGGCGTGTTTGGGCGCCAGTTCCAGCGCCTGGTCCAGCGCCTTTCGCACCTTGCCGGCCAGGCCCATCTTCAGGGCCTTGGCGATGGAAATACCCTGGCTGTAGCGGCCCATCGCATGCGCGAAACGGTAGTGGCTGTTGGCTTCGCCGGGCAGGGCGGCCATGGCGGCTTCGGCCAGTTTGCCGGCCTGTTCGTAACGTTTGAGTTGCTCGTCTTCGTCGTCCACCAGGTAGGACGCGTGGATCGCCAGCGCCTTGCAGGCCACCGAAGCACCGACCGGGCCCAGCGCGGAGCCGGCCTCGAAGGCCTGCTGGAAATCGCCGCGGTGGAAATCGCGCCAGGCGTCCTGCAGCGCGTCGGCGAGGGCGTCGGCGTCCATTCCCTTGGGGGCGGCCTTGCCTGCCGCCTTGGCCAGGGCCGCGGCCCGCTTGTCGTCCGGGAATACTTCGGCGTCGCCGGCATGCAGGGCCGGCCAGGCCTTCTTGAGTTTGTCGCCCGCGTAGTCAAACGCCTTGTCGGGATGGGGGAACCGGGTCCAGGCGGACTTCTTGGCGGCCATGCAAACGCTCCGTGCGGGATGTGGCCAGCATCACCCGAGCCACGGCCGTCCGCAAGCCGGCGCCGACTAGTGTGAAAGCTCTTGGCGCGGCGCCCAGACTGCCTGCCGATACGGGGCCTTCCGCCCCCGACAGCGAGACAAGCCATGAGCCGTCCGACCCCCCGTCGCCGCAAGACCCCCATCGAAATCAACCCGCGCACCCTGCTGCTGGCCGGCCTGGGCGCCGCCGTACTGGCGCGCAAGCAGGCCCGTCGTTCCTTCGACGCCGCGGCCGCCAATGCCGACCAGCTGCGCGAGCGCGCCGAAGCCGCCGCCTGCGAAGCCGGCCACCAGGTCGCCCGCCTGCGCACCCAGGCCGAAGCTTTCGCCGAACGCGCCCAGGCCGAGTTCGAACTGCGCTTCATCGCCGGCAAGCCGACCCGGGCCCGCCGCGCCACGCGCGCCAGCGCGCCGCGCAGCCGCAAGCGCGCCTGACACCGTCTCTCTCCATCCCGTCAGTGGGACTTCAACGCCCCGGCCGATCGGCCGGGGCGTTTTTTTAGGCGTGGGGTTTGCGGCTGGCTTCGAAGGCCGCCACTTGCTCCGGCGTGGCTTCCCGCTGGTGGCGGGCCTTCCAGTCGGCAAAGGGCATGCCGTAGACCTGTTCGCGGGCCTGGTCGCGGTCCATCGGGACGCCGGCCTCTTCGGCGGCATCGCGCAGCCAGTCGGCCAGGCAGTTGCGGCAGAAGCCGGCGAGGATCATCAGGTCGATGTTCTGCACGTCGCTGCGTTCGCGCAGGTGGGCCAGCAGGCGTCGGAACGCCGCGGCTTCGAGGGCGGTGGTGTCATTCATGTGGCGGTGCCGGGTGGGGTTCGGGGATAATCGTGCCATGAGCGCCCGCATCCTCGACGGCAAGGGCATTGCCGACACCCTCCTGGACGACCTCGCGCGGCGCGTGAAAGCCCGCCTGGCCGCGGGCAAGGCCGCGCCCGGCCTGGCGGTGGTGCTGGTGGGGGCGGACCCGGCCTCGGCGGTCTACGTGCGCAACAAGCGCCGCGCCGCCAA
>CAZXTV010000210.1:0-3929 GCA_964643705.1 uncultured Arenimonas sp.
CCAAGCTGGTCGAAGACGGCCGGTTCCGCCAGGACCTGTACTACCGCATCAACGTGATCGAACTGGCGGTGCCGCCGCTGCGCGAGCGCCGCGAGGACATCCCGCAGCTGTCCGAAGCCATCCTCAAGCGCCTGGCCGGCGAAACCGCCGACACCCTGCCGGCGCTGAGCGAAGAAGCCGAAGCCGCGCTGACGGCCTACCCCTTCCCGGGCAACGTGCGTGAACTGGAAAACATCCTCGAGCGCGCCGTGGCCCTGTGCGATGGCCAGAGCATCGAGGTCGCCGACCTCTACCTGCCCCAGGTGGACAGCCTGATCGGCACCGAGGACGACATGCCGCTGCGCCCGGTCGCCGCCGCGCCCTCGCCCGCCGTGCCCGCGGGCATGGCCGACGGCACCGCCCTGCCCGACGCGATCGAGCAGATGGAGCGCGAAACCATCCAGAAGGCGCTGGAAGCCAACCGCTACAACAAGACCAAGACGGCCGCGCAGCTGGGCATCACGTTCCGGGCGCTGCGCTACAAGCTCAAGAAGCTGGGGATGGAGTAAGGCCATGACCCGGTGGAAGGCGGCTGGGCGGCACCTGCTGATAAGCGCGATGGTGGCGCTGCCAATCCTGGTGATGATGTCGTGGGTCTGGTACCCGCCGCCGTTGTTCCTGGCGGCTGGCGCGGCCAAGCTGGCACTGACGATCATCGGCGTGGACGTGGTGGTGGGGCCGTTGCTCACCCTGATCGTCTACAAGCAGGGCAAACGCGGGATGCTCTTCGACCTGTGGGTCATCGGCCTGCTACAGCTGGCGGCGCTGGTTTTCGGTTTGAGCGTATCGGTGAGCTCGCGCCCGGCCTACATCGTCGCCACGCCGGGGGCGGCCGTGCTGGTGCATGCGAACGAACTCTATTACGGCGCCACCCCCGATCGCGCCGCACTTTCCCCGCCCCCGATGTGGGGTCCGGAAATCGTGGCCGCGCTGCCCGCCCAGAGCCCCGAGGAAAAGCAGGCGCTGATCCAGGAAATCATGGCCGGCCGCCCGGACGTGGAATTCCGCCCCGAACGATTCCGCGGCATCGGCGAGCTGTTCGACGGATTGGCGCCCACCGCGACACCCCTTTTTGAACTGGCCCGACGCGACGCCGCTGATGCCGAAGCCATCGCCGACTGGCGCGAGGCGTTTGGCTACGCGCCCGACGCGCCGCTGCTGGCCCTGCCCCTGCTTACCCGCAACCGCGAACTGGCGCTGGTGCTCGACCCGTCCAAGCGTGCCGCGGTCGGCCTGCTGGACGTGGTGGTCGAGTGACCCAGCTCGCGGCTGCCGGCGGGCAACGCCGAATCGCAACGATCTGGTGGCTGCTCGCGGGTGCACTGGCCCTGCGCCTGCTGCACCTGCTCACAAGCCTCGACAGCCCCCTGCTGTGGAAGATCGGGCCGGACGAGGAGTTCTACCGCCGATTCGGCGAGGACGTGGCCTTCGGCCAGTTCGGCTTCAACCCCGAGTTCGCGTTCATGGACCCGCTCTATGGCTACGTGCTGGGCGGGGTTTTCTGGCTGTTCGGCAAGTCGCTGTTCCCGGTGTACCTGCTGCAGATCGCCGTCGACACGGCGACGGCGGCCATGCTCTACCGCATCGGCGTGGCGCTGGGTCGCCCGCAGGCCGGGCTCATTGCGGCCGGCCTGCACGCGCTCACCGCCACGGCACTGATGTTCAGCCTGAGCCTGCTCAAGGCGACCTGGGTGGCGGCTTTCATCACCGGCTGGATGTGGCTGGCGATAAGCCTTGTGGACACGCCGACCCGGGGGCGCTGGCTGGCGATGGGCGCCCTGCTGGGGCTGGGCGTCGCGCTGCGCGCCAACCTGTTGCTGCTGGTCGGCGCCAGCGTCGTCGTGCTGCCGGCGCTGGCATGGTGGCGCCAGGGCCGCAGCGGTGCCGCGCGGCAGGCCGGCGGCGTCGGGCTGATGCTGGTGGCCCTGTCCCTGCCCCTGGCCCTGCTGGCGGCGCGCAATGCCGAGGTGTCGGGCGCCGCGGCGCTGACGCCCAACAACGGCGGCGTGGTGCTGCACCAGATCTACAACGAAGAGAACCCGCGCGCCCTGTCCGGCGCACCCTCGTTCGTCGACTACGGGCATCCCAGCGAGATCTGGCGCGCCTACGTCGCCGAAGCCGAACGCCGCCTGGGGCGCAAGCTGCAGCCCATCGAAGTGAATGACTACTGGAAGGGCGAGGCGCTGGCCTACCTGCGGGCGCACCCGGCGCAGACCGCGCGCAACATGGCGCGCAAGGCGGGCGAATTCGCCGCCTGGCCCGAAGTCCCGAACAACCGGTCCTTCGAGGACGAACGCCTGTTCGCGCCGCTGCTGCGCTGGCTGCCCGCGCCCTTCGGCTGGCTGTTCGCGCTGGGCGTTCCCGGGCTGCTGGTGCTGCTGCGCTCGGATTCGCGCGGCTGGATCCCGCTGGCCGCGATTTCAGTCGGCCTGGCCACCGTGGCCGTGTTTTTCGCCGAGGACCGCTTCCGTTTTAACGTGGTCACGCCTTTCACGCTGGGTGCGGGCGTGTTGCTTTCCCTCGCGGTCCAGGCATGGCGCCGGCGCGAATGGCGGAAGCTGGCTGCCGGCGCGGTCCCGGTTGCACTGCTGGGCGTCCTGACGCTCGCCCTGGCGCGCAACATCCCTGAAACACCCTTGAACTGGGAACGCGTGGCCTGGGGGTATGTACACATGGGCCGCCTCGACCTGGCGTCGCGCTTCATCGCGGAGATCGCGATCGAGCGCCCGGACGCGATCGGCCTGGACGAATTCCGCGGTTACATCGCCCTGCAGCGCGGCCGGCCGGAACAGGCCATCGAATATTACGACCGCGCCCTGACGCGGCGCATCCGCCATGAAGTGCTGCACAACCGCAGCCTGGCGCTGGAGCAGACCGGACAACTGGACGCGGCGCTGGCGTCGAGTGCACAGGCGCTGGAAGCATCGCCGCAGCCGGATTACCGGCTGCGGCTGGGAGACCTGCTGTCGAAGCTGGGCCGGTACGAAGAAGCCGGCGCGGTGTATTTCGACCTGATCGAAGAAGCCAGCCAGCGACCGGAGCTCCAGCCCTACGCCGAAAAGGCCCGGGCCGCCGTGACGGCGGAATCAGCCCGCGGGGACTGATTCCGGCGGGCTGGAAGGCGCCGCCTGCGGCGGGGGGCCGCGTGTCGCCAGGCAGGCGGGCACGCCACCATCGGCCCAGGCAAGCAGGTAGGCACGGACCTGGGAAAGGTACCCGGCCGTGCGCTCTCCGCCGCCGAACTGGGCTTCCAGGGCCGGCAGGGCCGAGCCTTCCCCGGCGCCCAGGGCGCCCAGCATGCCGATCACCAGGATCTGCTCGCGAACCATGGGATGGATGCGGGGGTCTTCCAGGGCCAGCGCACCCACGGCGCTTTCGAGCATCGCAGCAGGCTCGCGGGCGGCGGCGGCTTCGTAGGGTGCCAGCAGCGCCCCGGCCACGGGGTGGGCACGGACCCCTTCACCCGCCCATTGTGGGTCGCGCCACAGGCCGAACTGCTCCTCGGCCGGAATCGGCCCCAGGCTGGCGCTCGCCACCACGCCCAGCGCGTAAGTCCACAAGTCGAGCGGAAGCTCCTCCACGGGGACCGCGGAGAGCGCCAGCAAGGTTTGCACCGATTCCGCGCGCCCGACGTTGGCGGCGGCCAACCCAGGGCTGACCCGACCGCTCTTGAGGCTTTCCGCGACGATCAGGGCGTCATGGTAGATCTCGGCGAACATGCTGTATTGGGTATCGCCGATACCGCTTGCCCGCGGCGGCGGGGCGCGGCAATCAAGCACGTCGAGCACCGGCATGCCGTTGGCCACCAGGGTCTGGAGAAGCAGGGAGTTGCGGTTGGTGAAGCGGGTGCGCGGCCCTTCCAGCGACACCTTCGGGAAGAAGTCCGAATA
>CAZXTV010000211.1:0-3926 GCA_964643705.1 uncultured Arenimonas sp.
GGTGGAACCGCTGCGCGAGCTGTTCAAGGACGAAGTGCGGCGCATCGGCGTCGAGCTCGGCCTGCCGCGCGAAATGGTCTACCGGCATCCGTTCCCGGGCCCCGGCCTGGGCGTGCGGATCCTGGGCGAAGTCAAGCGCGAATACGCCGAGCTGCTGGCCCGGGCCGACGCGATCTTCATCGAAGAGCTGCGCAAGTGGGACTGGTACGACAAGACCAGCCAGGCCTTCGCGGTGTTCCTGCCGGTCAAGTCGGTCGGCGTGGTGGGTGACGCCCGGGCCTACGAGTGGGTCATCGCGCTGCGGGCCGTCGAAACCGTGGACTTCATGACGGCGCACTGGGCACACCTGCCCTACGAATTTCTCGACACCGTTTCTCGTCGAATTATCAATGAGATACGAGATATTTCTCGCGTGGTTTATGACATCAGCGGGAAGCCGCCCGCGACCATCGAGTGGGAATGAAACCGACGTTTTCGCCGCAGGACGAAGCCTGGATGGCGCGGGCGCTGCAGCTGGCCGAACGCGCTGAAGGTGAGGGTGAAGTGCCGGTCGGCGCGGTGCTGGTCGGCTCCGATGGCGCGCTGCTGGCCGAAGGCTGGAACCGCAACATCGGCGAACACGACCCGACCGCGCATGCCGAAATCGTGGCCATGCGCCGGGCGGGCCAGCTGCTGGGCAACCATCGGCTGGTCGGCTGCACGCTGTACGTGACGCTGGAACCCTGCGCGATGTGCGCCATGGCCATGGTGCATGCGCGTTTGGCGCGCGTGGTCTACGGCGCCGACGATCCCAAGACCGGCGCCGCCGGCAGCGTCTTCGACCTGCTTACCGATTCGCGGCATAACCATCGGCTGGTCGCCGAGGGCGGGCTGCTGGGCGAAGAGGCGGGACGCCGCCTGACCGATTACTTCCGTCGCAAACGGGCGCGTCCGGGCCTCTGATCAGCGGCTGCCGCCGCGCCTGGACATCTCGATGTCGAGCTCGGCGTCGAAATTGCGCACCGCCATCACCACTTCCAGACCCATGAACAGGCTGGCCACCAGCATGCTCAGCACGCCGGCGATGGCCAGCAGGGTCGGCGCCAGGCCGATCTGGAAGCCGCTGAAGGCGTCCGCCGCCAGCGCCAGGCTGGTACCGACGAAACAGCCCAGCGACACGTAAAGCATTACGCAGGCGCGCATCACATGGGTGGCACGGGCGCGGTGCCGGCGGATCTGCACCTCAAGCACCGCACGGTGTTCGGCTCCCGTGCTTTCCCATTGGCCCAGCAGGCCGCGCAGCCGATCCACCACGCGCGCCAAGCGGTTGTTGGCCGAGATCAGCAGCGATCCGGTCGCCGCCATCAGCAGGGCAGGGGCCAGCATCGAGGACAGGATGCGGTAGTGGTCGAGGTTGTCCACGGGGAACATGGGCGGGCCTGGGTGCGTGGGGGGAGCGGGGTATGATGCCGGCTCCGCCACCTTTGCCGCCAGCCGCATGCCTGCCAATCCGAACAACCTGGTCTGGATCGACCTGGAAATGACCGGCCTGGACCCGGACACCGACTCGGTGATCGAGATCGCCACCCTGGTCACCGACAGCGAGCTCAATATCCTGGCCGAAGGGCCGGAGCTGGCCATCGCGCATCCGCTGGAACGGCTCGAGGCCATGGACGAATGGAACCGCGGCACCCACACCCATTCGGGCCTGTGGCAGCGCGTGCTCGACAGCCAGGTGTCCATGGCCCAGGCCGAAGCGCTGACGGTGGCCTTCCTGGCCGACTGGGTGCCGGCAGGCAAGTCGCCGATCTGCGGTAATTCGATCTGCCAGGACCGGCGCTTCCTGGTGCGGCACATGCCGCGGCTGGAGCGCTATTTCCACTACCGCAACCTCGACGTCTCCACGCTCAAGGAACTCGCCCGGCGCTGGTCGCCGGACGTGCTGGCGGGCGTGAAGAAGGTCGGCGCGCACACGGCGCTTTCCGACATCCGCGAATCGGTCAAGGAACTGGCGCACTACCGCCGGCACATGGGCCGGCTGGGCGGGCTGGCGGAACCGGCCGGCCCGGGCGGCGACTAGACCCGTTCAGTCCTTCGCCGCGCCTTCGAACGCGGCCTTGGGCAGTTCCAGGACCTGGCCTTCCGGGCCGTGGTGGTAGATGTGCAGGTCGCGCTGCGGGAACGGGATGGAAATGCCGATCTCGCCGAAGATGCGGTGCACTGCCTCGGTAAGCGCGCTGCTGGTGGCGATGTAGTCGGGGGTGTTCACCCAGGCCCGCAGCACCAGGTCCACGCTTGATTCGCCCAGCCCGGTCACCAGCACTTCGGCTGCCGGATCGTCGAGCACCTTGTCGTTTCCGCTCGCCAGCGCCAGCAGGGCCTCGCGGGCCTTGCGGATGTCGTCGCCGTAGCCAATGCCCACCGACAGGTCGATGCGGCGCTGGCCGCGCGCGGTGAAGTTGATGATCGGCGCGGTGGTGATCTCGCTGTTGGGCAGCACCACGTCGTGGTTCTGGTAGGCACGCAGCACGGTCTGGAAAATGCCCACGCGCTCGACGATGCCCTGCTGTCCGGCGGCTTCGACGGCGTCCCCGGCGCGGAAGGGCCGCAGCACGATGAGCATGACGCCGGCGGCGATGTTCGACAGCGAATCCTTCAGCGCCAGGCCGACCGCCAGGCCGGCGGCACCGAGCACCGCCAGCAGGGAGGTGGTGGGCACGCCCACGGCGTCGAGCACCGCCACGAACACGACCACCAGGCCCACCACGCGGATGATCTTGCCCAGGAAGTCGCGCAGGATCTGTTCCATGCCCGACCGGGTCATGACCCGGTCCGCACCCTTGGTCAGCAGCTTGATCAGGAACCAGCCGACCAGGCCCACGGCGACCGCCAGCATCAGCTTGGCGGCCCAGGGCGGCATGTTCAGCAGGTCGGCAAGCTGCGCCTCGATCCCATCTATCCGGGAAGCGGCACGTTCCGCCGCGTTGGCGGCCTCGGTGGCCGATTCAGCCGCCTGTTCCGCCGGGTCGGCGACGTCGGTGGGCGCGGGAGTGTTTGGGGTCGGGGTTGCCTGGGTCATCAATTCGCCTTGAGTTTGGCCAGTCGCAGCCAGGTATCAATGACGGTATCGGGATTGAGCGACACGGACTCGATGCCCTGCTGCATCAACCAGTCGGCCAGGTCGGGGTGGTCGGACGGACCCTGGCCGCAGATACCGATGTACTTGCCCTTGGCCTTCGCGGTGGAAATGGCCATCGACAGCAGCTTCTTGACGGCGGCGTCGCGCTCGTCGAAAAGATGCGCAACGATACCCGAGTCGCGGTCAAGGCCAAGTGTAAGCTGGGTGAGATCGTTCGAACCGATCGAGAAACCGTCGAACATTTCCAGGAATTCTTCGGCCAGAAGCGCGTTCGAAGGCAGCTCGCACATCATGATGACCTTCAGGCCGTTTTCGCCGCGCTTGAGGCCGTTGGCTTCCAGCGTTTCGATGACGGCCCGGCCTTCGGCCAGCGTGCGCACGAAGGGGATCATGATCCAGCAGTTGGTGAGGCCCATTTCGTCGCGGACCTTGCGCACCGCCTGGCACTCGAGCGCGAAACACTCGCGGAACTCGGGATGCACGTAACGCGAGGCGCCGCGGAAACCGATCATCGGGTTTTCTTCATGCGGCTCGTACTGCTTGCCGCCGACCAGGTTGGCGTATTCGTTGGACTTGAAGTCCGACAGGCGAACGATGACGGCATTGGGCGCGAACGCCGCCGTCAGCGTGGCGATGCCCTCGGCCAGGCGTTGGACGTAGAACGACACCGGGTCGGCGTAACCGGCGGTGATCTGGTCGATCTGCTTCTTCAGGTCGGCCGGCTGCTTCGAATACTCCAGCAGGGCGCGCGGATGCACGCCGATCTGGCGCGCGATGATGAATTCCAGGCGGGCCAGGCCGATGCCCT
>CAZXTV010000212.1:0-3897 GCA_964643705.1 uncultured Arenimonas sp.
GGCCATGGGCGAAACCGGCATGGCCGAACACCAGGACCACACCGACAGCGGCCACATGAAGGGCCCCGAAAACACGCTGGCGATGATGGCCGGCAAGGGACCGTTCGGAAACATCGAGATGGGCGGCATGTTCACCGTGGTCAAGGTGCGCGACGACATCGCGCCCGGCGATTTCAGCGACCCGGGCTGGTACGCCAACCCGCCCGGCACGGTCGCGAGCCGTGTCAGCAACGATCCCTCGTTCGGCGCCCCGGTGCGCCGCCGGAATACCTGAGAAGGAGAACCACCCATGAAAATGATCCCTGTCAGCCTCGCCCTGGCCGCGCTGCTGTTCGCCGCGCCGCTGGCCGCGCAATCGGCCAGCCAGGCGCCCGCCAACGCCAGCCCCGTGGACAACAGCCTGCCGCTGGTCACCGTGCACAAGAGTCCCTACTGCGGCTGCTGCAAGCTGTGGGTGGACCACATGCGCGCGGAAGGCTTCGAAGTGCGCGTGGTCGAGACCGAAGACATGGGCCCGGTGAAGCAGCGCGTCGGCATCCCGCCGGCCAAGGGTTCCTGCCATACCGCTGAAGTGGACGGTTATTTCGTCGAGGGCCACGTGCCGGCCGAAGACGTGAAGCGCCTGCTGGCCGAACGTCCCAAGGCCCGCGGCCTGACCGTGCCCGGCATGCCCGCCGGTTCGCCGGGCATGGAAATGCCCGACGGCCGCGTGCAGCCCTACACCGTCGAACTGATCACCCCCGACGGCAAGGCCGAAGCTTTCGCGCGCCACGGCGACTGAAGAAAAAAAAAGGCCCCCGGTCATGGGGGCCTTTGCATGCCAGATCGCCAGTCAGGCGTGGCAGCTGCCGCAGCAACCCGCGGTGGGGTCGATGTCGGCTGCCGTCTTGGCCTCGTAGCCGTGCACGGCGAGGGCCGCGACCACGGTATCGGCGTCCAGGGCGCCATCGACATCGACGGTGCCAGCGGCCAGGTCCACGTGGACCCGTGCCGCCGGGTCAATGGCCTGGAGGGCATCGGTGATGGTGCGTACGCAACGGCCGCAGGTGAGCGGGCTGACGTTGTAGATCATGGGTTTGCTCCGGGGTTGGGGCCGGCGGACTACCGGCACGTCGCGAGTCTCGGGCTTGTCATCGGGGCAAGGTCAAGGCGCTGGCGCACGAACAGGGGCGGTTGACCTTGCCATGATGGCAAGGCCCAGGCTGCCTGCATCGTCCATAGGAAACCGCCATGAACACCCGCCTGCCCGAAGCACCCGTCGACCCGTCCGCCAGCTTTCGCTTCGGAGTGACCGGCATGACCTGCGCCTCCTGCGTGGGCCGCGTCGAAAAAGCCCTTGCCCAGGTGCCCGGAGTGGTGACGGCCAACGTCAACCTGGCGACTGAAACCGCCACCGTCACGACCGACGGCAGCACGTCGGCTGCCACGCTTGCGGCCGCGGTTGAAAAAGCCGGCTACGGCGTCGCCATCGAAGAAGTCTCGATGGCGATCCTGGGTATGTCGTGTGCTTCCTGCGTGGGTCGCATCGAGAAGGCGCTGGCGAGCGTGCCGGGCGTGCAGTCGGCCAGCGTCAACCTGGCCACGGAAACCGCCCGGGTGCAGGTGCTGGCGGGCACCCTGCCCGCGGACCTGGTCGCTGCGGTTGCTGCGGCCGGCTACGAAGTGGCGCCGGAGCGGCAAAACACCGAGGGCACCCCTGCCCCGGGCGACGCCCCGGCCAATCCCGCCAAGGAAGACCTGGCCAACCGCGAACGCCGGCACCTGCTGATCGCCGCGCTGCTGTCGCTGCCGCTGGCCGCCCCGATGCTGGGCATGCTGTTCGACCAGCACTGGGCATTGCCTGGCTGGTGGCAGTTCGCACTGGCGACGCCGGTGCAGTTCTGGCTGGGCGCCCGTTTCTACCGCGCGGGCTGGAAAGCGCTGCGCGCCGGCACCGGCAACATGGACCTGCTGGTCGCGCTGGGTACCAGTGCCGGCTACGGCCTGTCGGTTTACCACCTGCTGTTCACCCAGCCGCACCACGGTGAACCACCGCTGTACTTCGAAGCCTCGGCGGTGATCATTACGCTGATCCTGATGGGCAAGTGGCTCGAGGCGCGGGCCAAGCGCCAGACCACCGAAGCCATCCGCGCGCTGCAGGCGCTGCGGCCAACGACGGCGCGCGTGCGCCAGCCGGACGGGCGCGAGATCGAAGTGGCGGTGTCGCAGGTGCGCGTCGACGACGCCGTCGTCGTGCTGCCGGGCGAGCGTTTCCCGGTGGATGGGGAAGTGCTCGAAGGCCGAAGCCACGCCGACGAATCCCTGATCAGCGGCGAATCGCTGCCCGTCCCGAAGGAATCCGGCGAGCGCATCACTGGCGGAGCCGTCAACGGCGAAGGCCGCCTGCTGGTGCGAACCACGGCGGTCGGCGCGGAATCGGCGCTGGCGCGCATCATCCGCCTGGTCGAGGACGCGCAGGCCAAGAAGGCCCCGATCCAGCGCATCGTCGATCGCGTCAGCGCCGTGTTCGTGCCCGTGGTGGTGCTGATCGCGCTGGCCACGCTGCTGGGCTGGGGCCTGGCCACCGGCGACTGGACCAACGCGGTGCTCAACGCCGTGGCCGTACTGGTCATCGCCTGCCCCTGCGCGCTGGGCCTGGCCACGCCGACGGCGATCATGGCCGGCACTGGCGTCGCGGCCAAGGCCGGCATCCTGATCAAGGACGCCGAGGCGCTGGAAACCACCCGCGGCCTGCGCACGATTGCCTTCGACAAGACCGGCACGCTGACCCTGGGCAAACCCAAGCTGGCGGCGCTGCAGGCGGTTCAAGGCGACGACGGCCACCTGCTCGCCCTGGCCGCGGCCCTGCAACAGGGCAGCGAACATCCCCTGGCCCGCGCCGTGCTGGAAGCGGCTTCGGCCCGCGGTCCGCTGCCGGCACCGGCGGCGGATTCGGCGGTGCTGCAGGGTCGCGGTATCGAAGGAAACGTGGCCGGGGAACACGTCGTGCTGGGCAGCGCGCGGCTGATGCAGGAGCTGGGCGTCGGGCTCGGCACGCTGGCGGAAATGGGCGACGAACAAGCCAGCCAGGGCCATTCCGTGTCCTGGCTGGCGGCTGGAAGCAAAGGGGCCTTGCGCCTGGTCGGCCTGCTGGCCTTCGGCGACCCGCCGCGGCCGGAAGCCGCGGAAGCCATCGCCCTGCTCAAGACGCAGGGCATCCGCACGGTCATGGTGTCGGGTGACAACGCCGGCGCCGCCCGCGCCGTGGCCGCGACGCTGGGCATGGATCCGGCCGACGTGCGCGCCGAGGTGCTGCCGGCCGACAAGGCCGACGTGGTGCGCGAACTGTCCGAGGAAGGCCCGGTGGGTATGGTCGGCGACGGCGTCAACGACGCACCGGCGCTGGCGGCGGCCGCCGTCGGTTTCGCCATGGGCGGCGGTACCGACGTGGCCATGCATGCCGCCGGCATCACCCTGATGCGCGGCGACCCGCGCCTGGTCGCCGACGCGATCGACGTCTCGCGCCGCACCACCCGCAAGATCCACCAGAACCTTTTCTGGGCCTTCATCTACAACGTCGTCGGCATCCCGCTGGCCGCGGCCGGACTGCTCGACCCGGTGGTCGCCGGCGCGGCGATGGCGCTCTCGAGCGTCAGCGTGGTATCCAACACCCTGCTGCTTCGCCGCTGGACGCCGCGGGCGCGGCACTGACACCAGGAGACGGCCATGGCCATCCGCGCGATTCGTCCCGAACTGTCCGAAGCCAAGGGCCAGGGCCTGCACAACATCGGCGAGGCCTCGGCCCTGACCGGCGTATCGGCGAAGATGATCCGCCACTACGAAACCACCGGCCTGATTCCCCCGGCCAGCCGCACGTTCGCCAATTACCGGCTCTACAACGACGCCGACCTGCACCGG
>CAZXTV010000213.1:0-3862 GCA_964643705.1 uncultured Arenimonas sp.
GGGCAGGCCTGCACGCAGGCGGGCTCGCGGGAAACTTCGGGAATGGTCTGGTTGTATATGCGGTCCACGCACAGCGTGCACTTCTTCATGACCCCATCGACCGCGCTGGTTTCGCGCGCGCCGTAGGGGCAGGCCCAGCTGCACAGCTTGCAGCCGATGCACTTGTCCTCGTCCACCAGCACGATGCCGTCCTCGGCGCGCTTGTAGCTGGCGCCGGTGGGACAGACGGTGACGCAGGCCGGGGTTTCGCAGTGCAGGCAGCTGCGCGGGAAGTGCAGGGTGCTGGCCGGTTGGTCGGCAGTGGCAGCCACGTCATAACTGTGCACGCGGTTGAACCAGACGCCGCTGGGATCCTTTCCGTAGGGCCGCTCGTCAATCAGCGGGCCGGCGATGCCACCGGCGTTCCATTCCTTGCACGACACCGCGCAGGCATGGCAGCCCACGCACGTGTCGAGGTCGATCACCAGTCCCAGCTTCTTCGTCGATGGCTTGGGCAGCGATGTCATCAGAACGGGAAGAACTTCGGGATCAGGTACACGGCCATGCCCCAGAAGATGATGTTCAGCGGAATACCCATCTTCATGAAGTCCACGAACCGGTAGTTGCCGGCGTTGTAGACCATGGTGTTGGTCTGGTAACCCACCGGCGTGGCGAAGCTGGTGGACGCCGCGAACAGCACCGCCACCAGGAAGGGCGTGGGGCTCACGCCCATGGACACGGCCGTGGTGAAGGCGATCGGCGTGATCAGCACGGCCGCCGCGTTGTTGCTCATCAGTTCGGTCATCAGCGCGGTGGTCAGGTACACCGCCGCCAGCACGGCCAGCGGGCCGAAGCCGCCTACCCAGTCCACCGAAAAGTCGGCGATGCCCTGGGCCAGGCCCGACTTCTGCATGGCGATGCCCAGCGGAAGCACGCCGGCCAGAAGCACGATCACCCGCCAGTCGATGGCCTGGTAGGCCTGGTCGTTGCCGATGCAGCGCGTGGCCACCAGGGCGATGCCACCCAGGATCGCCGAAGCCACGATCGGCAGCCAACCCAGGGCAGCCACCGTGATCGCGGCGGCCATGATGCCGATCGCCATCCAGGCCTTGCGCTTGGGCAGGGCGGCTTCCTCGCGTTCGTTGAGCACGATCAGGCTGTGGTTGGCACGCAGAACCTTGAGCTCGGATTTCGGCGCCAGCAGCAAGAGCACGTCGCCGACGTTGAGGTTCACGTCCTTGAGCTTCTCGCGCAGCACTTCGCCCCGGCGATGCACGGCCAGCACGGTGGCGTTGTAGGTCCACTGGAAGTCCAGCTCGAGCAGCGTGTGGCCCACCAGGCGCGAGCCCGGCGCGACCATGGCTTCCACCAGCACCTGCGACTGGTCGCCGTCCTCGCCGCTGAACTGGCTGTCCTGGAGCTTGAACTCCGGCTCGAAGTCGAGCTTGCAGCTCTCCTTTAGCGTCTTGAGCTTCTCGAGGTTGCCGCGCACCAGCAGCACGTCGCCTTCGCGCAGTTCTTCCGCGCGCGGCGACCAGTGTTTCTGCTCGCCGCGCATCAGCTCGAGCACGTACACCGAATGTTTTTCGCCCAGCTGGGCCTGCGCCACCGACTGGCCGATCAGGGGCGATTCCGGCATCACCCGCAGTTCGGTGATGTACTTGCCCAGTTCGTAGGTTTCGGTGATCGCCGCGGGCGCGTGCTTGGGCAGCAGCCAGCGCCGCATCAGCAGCAGGTATACGAAACCCACGGCCATCGTGATCAGCCCCACCGGCGCGAAGTCGAACAGCCCGAAGCCCGGGTGGCCCAGGTCCTTGGCCAGCGAGTTCACCAGCAGGTTGGTCGAAGTGCCGATCAGCGTGCATACGCCGCCCATCTGGGCCGCGTAGGACATCGGGATGAGGATCTGCGAAGGCGACTGCTGGTTGGCCGTCGAGGCCGCCAGCACCAGCGGCAGCAGCACCGCCACCGCCGCGGTGTTGTTCACGAAGGCCGAGATCGGGCCGACGATGAGCATCAGCAGCAGCATGAACAGGAAGCCGTTTTTCACCCGCCCGAACAGCCGCCCCAGCGAGGCCAGCGCGCCGGTGTGGGCCAGGCCTGCACTTAGCACGAACATCGCCGCCACCGTGATCGTGGCTTCGCTGGAAAAACCCGACAGCGCCTCCACCGGCGTCACCAGGCCCAGCACCAGCAGGCTGGCCAGCACCAGCATCGCCACCACGTCCACCGGCAGCTTTTCGGTGACGAACAGGGTGACGGCGCCCACCAGCACCAGCAGCGTCAGGATGGCATCCATTTCCATTGTCAGGATTTCCTGAAATCGGCGCCGTAGCGCAAGGGGGCATTGTCGCCGTTATCGCCCAGCGCGGCGAACTGCGGATGGCTTTCTTCCACCGGGTCGGCCCGGTGGATCGCCACGCGCAGGTCGAACCAGGCGGCCTGGCCGGTCACCGGGTCGGCGTTGGCGTAGCCGCCGTCGGGCAGCTTGTCGGAAATCAGGTGGTTGAGCAGGAAACCCTTGGTCGCTTCCGGCGCATCCGCCGCCAGCTTCCAGGCGCCGCGGCGCTTGCCGATCGCGTTCCAGGTCCACACCGTGTCGGGCTGCACGTTGCCGGCCAGGCGGCACTGCACGGTGATGCGGCCGTGGTGGGAATCCACGTGCACCCAGTCGTCGTTGGCCAGCCCGTGCCGGGCCGCGGTGTCCGGGTGCAGGTACAGGAAGTTGCGCGCGGTGATCTGCCGCAGCCAGGCATTCTGCGAGCCCCAGGCGTGGTACATGAAAGGCGGTCGCTGGGTGACGGCGCTCAGCGGGTAACGCCGGAGGTCGAGCTGGCTGCCTTCGAAGGGTTCGTACCAGGTCGGCAGCGGGTCGAAATAGGTGGCCACGCGTTCGCGCTCGGCGTCCGGCGGCTGCACCGGCCCGTGGCCCAGGGCGGCCAGCCGGAACTTCTGCAGGGTTTCCGAATACAGCTGCAGCACCACCGGTTCGGCCTTGGCGATGAAACCCATCTGCTGCGACCACTCGAGGTAATCGCGGTTGGCCATCTTGAAATAGCGGCCGGCCGCGGGCACCTCGGCGCTCCAGAAACCGCCGTTTGCGCGGTAGCGGTCCAGCTGGTCCGGATTGGGCGCGCCCTTGCCGTGCTGGCTGCCGTCACCGCGCCAGCCGGCCAGCAGGCCGACGCCCGGCGCGCGTTGATGGTTGACGATGTAGTCGGCGTAGTCGCGGTATCGCGGGCTGCCGTCGTCCTTGAGCAGCGCCGGCAGGCCGATGCGCGCGCCCAGGTCCAGCAGCACGTCCTGGAAACCGCGCACGTCGCGGCCGTCGCGCTGTGTTGCAGCGTCAAGCACCGGGTGCCGGATGGCGTCGGCGGCGCGGTCGGCGTCGGAAATCGGCCGGTCCAGCAGCGAAATGGCGTCGAAGCGTTCCAGGTAGGTGGTGTCGGGCAGCACCAGGTCGGCGTAGGCCACCATCTCGCTGGCGTAGGCGTCGGAATAGATGATCTTCGGGATGCGGTACTCGCCGGCCTCGTCCTTGTCCGTAAGCCAGCGCATGGTCTCGGCGGTGTTCATCGCCGAGTTCCAGCTCATGTTGGCCATGAACAGGAACAGCACATCCACCGGCGCCGGGTCGGCGGCCCAGGCATTGCGGATGACCGTGTGCAGCATGCCGTGCACGGCCAGCGGATAACGCCAGGAGTAGGCGTGGTCGATGCGCCGCGGCTGCCCGTCGGCGTCCACCAGCAAGTCCTCGGGGCCGTGGATGAACCCCAGCGGCGCCGCGTCGAGTGCGCCATTGGCCTGGCGGGCCTTGCCGGGCCGGTTCGCCGGCGGGATCGGCCGCGGGAACGGCGGCTGGTAGCGGAAGCTGCCCGGCGTA
>CAZXTV010000214.1:0-3839 GCA_964643705.1 uncultured Arenimonas sp.
GTTACCCTGCGTGTCCCAGTTGCCTTCCATCGCGGCGACCTTGGCCGGCTGGTGTTCCAGCGTGTTCAGCCCGTGCAGGTCGCCGGCGAAGATCTGCACCGGGATCAGGATGGCCGCCATCAGCACGCCGGTGCGCAGCGTCGCCGCGACGTCGGGCCCGTGGTCGCCGCGAAGCCAGCGGAAGGCCGATAGCCCCGCCACCAGGAAGGCCACCGTCAGCCCCGAAGCCAGCAGCATGTGCACCAGGCGATAAGGGAAGGACGGATTGAAGACGATCGCCCACCAGTCGGTGGCATGCGCCTGGCCGTCGATCATTTCGAAACCCGCCGGCGTCTGCATCCAGGAGTTGAGCGCCAGGATCCAGAACGCCGACAGCGTGGTGCCCGCGGCCACCAGCACCGTCGCCAGCGTGTGCACGCGCTCGCCGACCCGCTTGCGGCCGAACAGCATGATGCCGAGGAAACCGGCCTCCAGGAAAAACGCGGTCAGCACTTCATAGGCCAGCAGTGGCCCGGCGATGTTGCCGACCGTGTTCATGTACCCCGGCCAGTTGGTGCCGAACTGGAAGCTCATGGTCACGCCACTGACCACGCCCATGCCGAAGCTCAGCGCGAACACCTTCACCCAGAAGAAGTAGGCCGAGAGCCATTTTTCATCCTGGGTGCGCAGGTAGCGCAGCTTGAAGAACAGCAGCACCCAGGCCAGGGCGATCGTGATGGTGGGGAACAGGATGTGGAAGCTGATGTTGGCCGCGAACTGCAGCCGGGCCAGCATCAGTGCGTCCATGGCGCCGCCGGGGTCCATCAGCGCACCTCCGCCGCCGGGTCGGCGGGCTGGGCCTTGTCCGGGCCGCCCAGCAGGCGTTCCTTCATGTCCAGCAGCTTGGTCGCGGTGGTGCCCAGGGCCATCAGCTTCTCGAGCGTGGCCGGGGACAGCTTGCGCACTTCGGCGAACCAGTCGGTCAGCTGTTCGATCAGGTCGTGCATCTCGCGCATGCGCGCCTGGGCATGGCGCTCTTCAGCCGAGTCCGGGGTTTCCAGCAGCGCGTCGCGCAGCATCGACAGCGTCGGGTCCACCTCGCGCCGCTGGCGCTCTTCGGCCAGGGTCTTGAAGATGGCCCAGACATCTTCGGGCGCGTTGTAGAAGTCGCGACGGTCACCCGGCTGGTGGCTCAGGCGCACCAGGCGCCAGGACGACAGCTCCTTCAGGCCCATGCTGACGTTCGACCGGCTGACGCCCAGGCGGTCGGTGATCTCGTCGGCGGTCAGCGGCCGGGCGGAGATGAACAGCAGGGCGTAGATCTGCCCCACGGTCCGGTTGATGCCCCAACGGCTGCCCATTTCACCGAAATGCAGCACGAAGGCCTGGCTGAGCGGGGGGAGGTCCATGTCGCCACCTGAAGTTTCAGAACTTTCTGAAACATTAAATGACATAGGTCAAGTCAGCGCAAGCTGCCGGCGCCCCTCATTCAGGAATTCATCACCGCGGCCGCCGTGGGAGGGACTTCAGTTGGCGAAGCGGTAGCTCAGCTTGATGAGCACCTGCTCGGCATCACGCAGGTCGGTGGCCTCGCCCAGCAGGTCGGCCAGCGGCCGGCTGCCGTCCTCGAGCAGCGCCCCGCCCCGCCCGTAGACCACGTAGAGGTCGGACAGCGGCGCCAGTTCATAGCGGTAGCGCACCTGGAAGCCCAGGTTGGCCAGGCTGAAGTCGGGGATCGGTTCGTTGGTGGGCAGCGGCCGGCCGCCGGGGCCAACCTGCCAGGCCTGCCGCAGGCGGGCGTCGAGCGCGATGGTTTCGAACTTCACGCGTAGTTCCTGGCGATGGCCCAGCTGCCACTGCAGGTTCAGCGCCAGGCGCGCGGTGTCGGCGCGGAAGCTGCCGAGGCGGTTGCCGCCGCGCCACAGCAGCCAGTCCGGCGCGTGTTTTACCGAAGCCCTGGCCTGCAGCGCCAGGCTGTCGCTGAGGTGCAGGGTGGGCTCCAGGCCCAGTTCCAGCCCCATGCCTTCGGCGCCTTCCAGGCCCTCGGCGGCGCCGCGCACCCAGCCCTTCACGGCCCAGGCACCGCGCCGGGGGCGGGATCGCTCCCAGGCCGTGTACAGCTTTTCCGGAACCCGCAGCACGCCGTTGCCGCGCGTTATCAGGTCGTCGTGGCCGCTCGAGAAACCCACGACTTCCCAGAACTCGCTGCCGCCGTCGCGGCGATCCGAGGAACGGTTGATCGCCGCGGCGTCGGCGATAACGGTGCCCTGCACGTTCCGGCGGCTGGAAATCGCCCAGCGGGTTTCCCAGGACGAATAGGCCGAGTCTTCCGGAAACACGCTGCGGCGCTTCGCCAGCTCATAGCGCACGTAGTTGAAGTCGTTGCGGTCCAGGTAACCGATGTCGTTGAGCTGCAGTTGATCGCCCAGGTGCAGCAGGTAAAGCTGCTGGCGCCAGCCCTTGCCCAGGGCGTGGTCGATCCGCAGCTGCGCGCCAAGGTCGTCGCTGCGCAGGCCCGCCTCGTCCACCGAAGACGCCACCACCTGGCTGCGCACCACCCAGGCCGGGTCCGGCGTCCACAGGTGGTCGGCGGAATACACGCTGGCCACACGGTCCAGGAACGGGCGCTCGACCCGGCTTAGCATCACGCCCAGGTCCTGGTCGCCGAAATCGCGCGTGGCGCGCAGCACATAGAAATCGCGGCCGACGTCGTCGCCCTCGATGGCGGCCAGCACGCCGTAGCGCACCTGCCCCAGGCTGCCGTTGAGCTTCACCGCGGCGGTGACGTCACCGGCCCCGCTGCCATCGTCGGCCGGCCCGCCGATGCGCCGGGTGTAGAGCAGGCGGCTGTTGCCGGCACCGAAGGGCACGTCGAACAGGCCCTGGTTTTCGGTGAAAAAGGGCCGCTTGTCGCCGAAGAAGGTTTCCACCGCACCGAAGTTCACCACCAGGTCGTCGCTTTCGACCTGGCCGAAATCCGGGTTGATGGTCGCCGAAAGCTGGAACTGGCCGTTGGGTTTCCAGAACAGGTCGGCGCCGGCGTCGAAGTCGCTGCCGCCGCCGACCGCATCGTGCACGCCGACCACGTAGGGCGTCACCGCGATCAGCGACTGCTCGAAATGTGGCACCCGGACCTTGTGGAATTCGGACAGGAAGGTCGGGTTCTGGAAGCTGATGAAGGGCCAGCCGTAACGCTCGCCCGTGCTGCCGACGACGCGGTCGAGGTAGATGCCGATCGTGCGTTCGCCGCCGTCGGGCCGGGCCATCGGCGCCACGTGCCAGGGCACCAGCATCTCCACCGACCAGCCCTGTTCGTCCTGCGTCACGGCACGGTGCCAGTGGCCGTCCCAGTCGGTGTTGAAGTTGCGTTCGCTGGTGATCACCTCGTCGCTGATGCCGCCGGCAACGGTCACCATGAAGTCGTAACCGGTGCGTCCGTCGCCGTCGAAGTCCACCATCAGGTTCACCCGGTCCAGGGCCCCGCCCTGGTCGCGGCGGGTGCGCTGGGTGGTGCGCGGCACCTGCGGCGGCTGTTCGGCGCGGAACGCCACGGCCAGGCCCTGGGGCGTGGCCAGCAGCCAGGCTTCGGTGCGCAGCGCGGGTTCGCCGCGGTCCAGCGGCTGGACGCGCACGAATTCAGTGACATGGCGCGCCTGCGCCCATTCGGCCGCATCGATGCGGCCGTCGACGGTGATGGCGGCAGCGGGCAGGCTGACGACGGCCAGGGCCAGCGCGAGGGAAAAACCAGGGAGTTTCATTGCAGGACCGATGAAGTGAGGCGGCATGCTGGGGCATGCGCGCCCGGGGCGTGAGGGCCGTAAGTAACCCCCGGAACCTGTAGGAGCGCCTTCAGGCGCGAA
>CAZXTV010000215.1:0-3823 GCA_964643705.1 uncultured Arenimonas sp.
ACCTATACGCCCTTCACCCTGGTCGGCCTGCGCGAGGACGGCGGCTGGTGGCTGTTCGCGGCCATCTGGACCCTGGCCGTGGCCGGCGTGGTGTTCAAGCTGTTCTTCACCGGCCGCTTCAAGGGGCTTTCAACGGCGATCTACCTGGGCATGGGCTGGATGCTGGTGACGGCGCTGGGCCCGTTCCTGCGCCAGGTGCCCATGGACACGATCCTGTGGCTGCTTGCCGGCGGCCTGTCGTACACGGCCGGCACCTACTTCTACATGCACAAGCGCATCCCGTTCGCGCACGCGATCTGGCATGGCTTCGTGCTTGGCGGCAGCGCCTGCCACTTCGTCGCGGTCACCCAGCACGTCGTGCCGAGCTAAAAACCGGGGTCGAAAAACCGGGGTCAGAGTCGACTTTCCGCTAGCCTGGCTCGCCCGTGCGAGCGCCGTCGTCAGGAAAGTCGACTCTGACCCCGGTTTTTAGCTGGCGATGTACTGCTGGAGTTGTTCGATCTCGAGGCGCTGGTCTTCGATGACGGCCTTGACCAGGTCGCCGATGGAGACCATGCCCACGACCTTCCCGCCGTCGATCACCGGCAGGTGGCGGATGCGGCGGTCGGTCATGACCGCCATGCAGGTCTGGGCGGTGTCGGTGGGCCCGACGGTGACCACCGGATGCGACATGATCTGGCCAACCGGGGTTTCCGCCGAAGAACGGCCCTGCAGGATGACCTTGCGGGCGTAGTCGCGCTCGGTGGCGATGCCGATCAGTTCATCGCCCTGCATCACCAGCACCGAACCGATGTGGCTTTCGGCCATCAGCCGGATGACCTCGAGCACCGGTGCCTCCCTGGACACCGTGACCAGGCGATCGGCCTTGCTGGCCAGGATCTGGTTGACGTTGCGCATTCAGCGATCCTCCGTGGGTCCCTGGGGCTGACTATACCCCGGTGCGGGAGCGACTTCAGTCCTGAAAAACTCGGGGCCGTAGTCCATCCCGGCGGTGGGTATCGGCGCGGAAATCCCGCCCACGACGGCCTCGGACACCAGGTACAGCGGCCGCTGCTTCACCTCGAGGTAGAGCCGGCCCAGGTACTCCCCGACGATGCCCAGCGCCACCAGCTGCAGGCCGCCCAGGAACAGCATCACCGTCATCAGCGACGGCCAGCCTTCCACCGGGTCGCCCCACAGCACCGTGCGCGCGACGATCCACAGGCCCCAGGCAAACGCACCCAGCGCCGTCAGCAGGCCGACATAGGTCGCCAGGCGCAGCGGCACGGTGGAAAAGCTGGTGATGCCTTCCAGCGCCAGGTTCCACAGCCGCCAATAATTGAAGCTGCTGCCACCCGCCAGCCGCGGCGCCCGTTCGTAGGGCAGCGACACCTGCCGGAAACCGACCCAGGTAAAGAGCCCCTTCATGAAACGCTGGCGTTCGCGCAGTTGGCGCAGGGCGTCGAGCACCGGCCGCGACATCAGCCTGAAGTCGCCGGTATCGGGCGGAATGGGCGTATCCGACAGCCGCGAGATCACCCGGTAGAAGGCCGCGGCAGTGAAGCGCTTGAGCCAGCTTTCGCCGTCGCGCCGGGTGCGGGTGCCGTAAACCACGTCGAAACCTTCCCGCCACTTGGCGACGAACTGAGGAATCAGTTCCGGCGGGTCCTGGCCATCGGCGTCGATCACCAGCGCCGCGTCGGTATCGACGTGGTCCAGCCCGGCGGTGAGCGCGAGCTCCTTGCCGAAGTTGCGGGCCAGGCGCAGCAGGTGCACCTGCGGGTCCTGCGCCGCCAGCGACTGCAGCACCTGCCAGGTGCCGTCGCGGCTGCCGTCGTCGACGTAGAGCACCGCGCTTCGTGCGTCCAGCCCGTCCAGCACCGTGCGCAGCCGCCGGTGCATTTCCGGCAGCGAGGCTTCCTCGTTGAAGGCGGCGATGACGACGGTGAGGGATTGGCGGTCCATCGCCAAAGTCTACCTGTGGGAGGGACTTCAGTCCCGAAGGCCTCGGGACTGAAGTCCCTCCCACAAGGGCAAGCCCGACCTAGTCCAGGTAGGCCGGCCCACCCAGCTGCCGCACCTGCCGCTGGATCCAGGTGGCCCGGCGCTGCACGTAGGGCCCGGGCCGGGCGGCGCTGTATTTCTTGGGGTTGGGCAGCACCGCCGCCAGCAGGGCGCATTCGGACGCGGTCAGCGCGCTGGCGGGTTTGCCGAAAAAGGCCTGGGCCGCGGCTTCGGCGCCGTAGATGCCGGCGCCGAACTCGGCGATGTTCACGTACACCTCGAGGATGCGCCGCTTGGACCAGAAGGTTTCCACCAGCACCGTGTACACCGCCTCGATGCCCTTGCGCAGGTAACCGCCGCCGCCCCACAGGTACAGGTTCTTGGCGACCTGCTGGCTGATCGTGCTGGCGCCGCGCATGCGGCCGCCTTCGGCATTGGTGTCGAGCGCCTTTTCGATCGCCCGCAGGTCGAAGCCCGAATGCGCCGGGAAGGTCTGGTCTTCGGCGGCCACCACCGATATCGGCAGGCAGGCGGCGATGCGCTCCAGGTCGCGCCATTGCTGGCGCAGCCCGAAGCCCGGTTCGTCCATGCCTTCGGCCTGCCGGATCAGCATGAACATCGAGGTCGGGGGGTCCAGCCAGCGCAGCGGCGCGACCTGCAGAAGCACGAATACGGCCAGCCAGACCGGCAGCCACAGCAGCCGCCGGAGCCAGCGCCGTTTACCCTTGGATCCACGCGTCATCGTCCCGCCTTCGTAGGAGCGCCTTGAGGCGCGAATCTCTTCTTTGCAGGAGGCAAAGTCAAAAGATTCGCGCCTGAAGGCGCTCCTACAGGTTTCCGGAAGTAAAATGCGCGCCATGGACAAACACCCCGACGCCGACACCCTTACCCGCTTCCTGCTGGAACGCTCCGGCGTGCGCGGCATCGTCGTGCACCTGGACGAGGCCTGGCAGCAGATCGCCGGCCGCGCCCACTACCCGGCGCAGGTGGCCGCCCGCCTGGGCGAAACCTGCGCCGCGGCGGCGCTGTTCACCGGCCACGCCAAGATCAACGGGCGGCTTAGCGTGCAGCTGCGTGGCACCGGCGCCCTGCGCACCCTGTTCGCCGAGTGCACCGCCCAGGACACCGTGCGCGGCATCGCCCATTTCGAAGAACCCGTGCCCGAGCCGCTGACCCCGCGCGCCTTCGGCGAAGGTTCGGTGCTGGCGATCACCATCGAATCCACCCCGCCCGGCAGCCGCGAGCCCACCCGCTACCAGGGCCTGGTCGGCCTGGACGCCGACACCCTGGCCGGCGCCTTCGAAGGGTATTTCCAACAGTCCGAGCAGTTGCCCACCCGCATCCTGCTGGCCACCGGCGACGGCCGCGCCGCCGGCCTGATGCTGCAGCAGCTGCCCGGCGGCCATGGCGACCCGGACGGCTGGGCGCGCATCCAGGCCCTGTTTGAAACCCTGGGCAGCCAGGAACTGGCCGACACCCCCGTGCAGACCCTGCTGTGGCGCCTGTTCCACGAAGAAGACGCGCGGGTGCTGGACACCCGCCCGCTGGCCTTCGCCTGCAGCTGTTCGCGCGAGCGGGTCGGCGACATGCTGCGCGGGCTGGGCCCGGACGAAGCGCGGGCCGCCCTGCAGGACGGGCTGGCCGAGGTGCATTGCGACTTCTGCGGCCAGGGCTACCGCTTTGAACCTGAACAGATCGAGGCCTTGTTCAGCCCCAAACCCACGGCGCCAGGCCCCACCAGCCTCCAATAGCCCCCGCACCTGTGGGAGGGACTTCAGTCCCGATGCTCTTGGCCTGGAAAGCCTCGGGACTGAAGTCCCTCCCACAAAGGCCCGCCAAC
>CAZXTV010000216.1:0-3821 GCA_964643705.1 uncultured Arenimonas sp.
CGCCGAAGGCCGCCCTTCGGCGTCCGCGGTGGCGACGGTCATGGCCGTCGGCTCGGGATCGCCGGCGTCGGTGGCTTCGGCGAGCAGCCGGGTGAAGGTGGCCATGGCTTCGGCCAGCAGCGGATCGGTGGCGGTCAAGTTGGCGTTGGTCATCGTGGGTTCCTCGGGCTTGGCGTATTGTCGCGCCGATGAGCCCCCCTTCCCAGCCCATAGACGGCCACCATCACCCCGACTTCATCGCAGCGCGCCTGGCCGACGGCCTCGCCCTGCCCGCCCGCGTGCCGATTTATGGCCTGACCGGCCTGCAGGGCACGGGCAAGTCCACCCTGGCCGCCGACATCGCGGCCATGGCGCGCCGGCGCGGCCTGCCGGTGGTGGTGCTGTCGATCGACGACTTCTACCTGGGCCGGCGCGAACGCCAGCGCCTGGCCCGCCAGGTCCACCCGCTGCTGGCCACGCGCGGCCCGCCGGGCAGCCATGACCTGGCGCTGCTGGTGGAAACCCTGGACGGCCTGCGCGCGGGGCAAAGGGTGGCGCTGCCGCGATTCGACAAGATCGCCGACCGCCGGCTGCCGCCCTCGCGATGGCCGCGTGCGCCGGCGGGGGCCAGGCTGGTGGTGTTCGAGGGCTGGTTCCACAAGGTGCCGGCGCAAGACGAGGCGGCGTTGCTGGAACCGATCAATGCGCTCGAGCGCGAGGAAGATCCCGACGGCACCTGGCGGCGCTACTGCAACCAGGCGCTGGCCGACTACGGCCCTGCCTGGGAGCGCATCGACCACCTGGCCTGGCTGCGCGGGCCGGGTTTCGAGGTGGTGCCGGAATGGCGCTGGCAGCAGGAATGCACGCTGCAGGCCGCCAACCCGGGGCGGCGTGCGATGACGCGGGCCCAGGTCGAACGGTTCGTACTGTTTTTCGAACGGATCAGCCGGCAGGCGCTACGCACGCTGCCGGCCATCGCGGACGAGCTGTTCACGCTCGACGCCGCACGTCACCCC
Organism: uncultured Arenimonas sp.; assembly: GCA_964643705.1. Lineage (GTDB taxonomy): Bacteria > Pseudomonadota > Gammaproteobacteria > Xanthomonadales > Xanthomonadaceae > Arenimonas. The sequence continues at coordinate 996 of CAZXTV010000216.1, forward strand.
ATCAGCTGACGACAAAGCTCACGCGCATGTTCACGCGCCACTCGGTGATGCTGCCATCGTCGCTGGTGATGACCTTGACCTCGTTCACCCAGGCACCCTTGATGCCCTTGACGGTGCTGGCGACCTTCTTGAGGCCCAACTGCACGGCATCCTCGACGCTCTTGGCGGAAGACGACGAAACTTCGATCACTTTGGTTACGGTACCCATGGTGCTTCTCCTCTTTCGTGAGTGAAACGCCCTCATCAGGCCCGGCCGACTATACCCCCGGCCCAAGTAACGGCCGGTAACCCGCCTGGTAATCCGGGTAGGCCAGGGCCCAGCCGGTGGCTCGCAGCGCCGCGTTGCGGACCCGGCGCCCCTGCGTCGGCCCGTGGGTGGGTGCGGCGACCGGCAATTGCCCGGCCGTTTCGCGCAGCCAGGCCAGCACGTCGGTATCGAGCGCGGGGTGGTCGTCACTGCCCAGGTACAGCGGTGCCGGTGCATCCAGGGCCAGCAGGTGCGCCAGCGCAGCGGCGGCGTCCTCGACGTGGATGCGGTTGCCCCAGCGCCGGCTGCCCGGATCACCGGTCAGGGCCCGCCGGATCAACGACGTGCGCCCGGGCCCGTAAAGCCCCGACAGGCGCAGGCAGCTGGCGCCGGCGCGGCCTTCGAGCAGGCGTTCGGCCTGGCGCAGCACCCGTCCGTTGAAAGCCACGGGCTGGGCGGCGGTGTTTTCGTCCACCCACTCGCCGCGGTGTTCGCCGTACACGGCAGTGGACGACACGAACAGCACCCGCGCCGCGTCGCAGGTGGCCAGCAGCCGCGCGAGCCCGTCGACATACAGGGCGTGGTAGGCGGTTTCATCGCGCTGGTCGGGCGCGGCGCAGAACACCAGCGCCGCCGCCTGCCGCGGCAGGGCCGACAGGCCTTCGCCGCTGACCAGGTCCACCTGCAGGCCCCGCACGCCGTCGGGGCTTGTTTCCCGCGGGCGCCGGCGAAGGGCCAGCACCTCGGTGCCTTCGGCGGCAAGCCGGGCGGCCAGGCGGCCACCCACGTCGCCCGCCCCCGCCACCACCACCGGTCCCTGCCCGGAGATGCCGCCCATCACGACTCCTCGTGCGCCGGCCGACACGCGGCCATCCAGGCCCCGGATGCTAGCATCGCGCCCCATGAACCCTGCGCCAAACCTCGTGCTCGTCGGCCCCATGGGCGCGGGCAAAACCTCGATCGGGAAAAAGCTGGCCGACCGGCTTGGCCTGGCCTTCGTCGACTGCGACCACGAGCTCGAAGCGCGCACCGGCGCCACCGTGCCGGTGATCTTCGAACTCGAGGGCGAACCCGGCTTCCGCGCCCGCGAGGCGGCGCTCATCGCCGACGTGATGCAGGGCCGCGACCAGGTCGTGGCCACCGGCGGTGGCGCCGTGCTCGACCCGGCCAGCCGTCGGGCGCTGTGCGAACGCGGCTTCGTCGTTTACCTGCAGGCGAGCGTGCCGCAGCAGATCGAACGCCTGGCGCGCGACCGCAGCCGCCCGCTGCTCGCCGTGCCCGACCGGCGCGAGCGGCTCGAAGCCCTGGCCGCGCAGCGCGGACCGCTTTACGCGGCGATGGCCGACCTGCCCTTCAATGCCGACGGCCTGGCCGTGGCCACGGCCGCCGAACGCCTCTACGCCGGGCTGGCCGGCCTGTGGCAGCGCACGGAGGCCGCGTGAATAGCCCCCATGAACTTGAAGTCGCCCTCGGCCACAGGCGCTATGCGATCCGCATCGGCCGCGGCCTGCTCGAGCAGCCCGAGGCCCTGGCGGCCCTGGTGACCGGCCGGCACGCCCTGGTGTTGACCGACGCCAACGTGGCCCCGCACTACCTGGCGCGGGTGCAGGCTGCCCTGAGCGAAAAGCAGGTGCAGACCTGCGTACTGCCGCCGGGCGAGCAGGAAAAGACCCTGGCCCGCTTCGCCGAGGTAACCGACGTGCTTGCCGACATGGGCGCCAGCCGCGACGCCACGGTGCTGGCCCTGGGCGGCGGCGTGGTCGGCGACCTGGCCGGCTTCGTCGCCGCCTGCTGGATGCGCGGCGTGCGTTTCGTGCAGCTGCCGACCACGCTGCTGGCGATGGTGGACAGCGCCGTCGGCGGCAAGACCGCGGTGGACCTACCGCAGGGCAAGAACCTGGTCGGCGCCTTCCACCAGCCTTCGGCCGTGCTGGCCGACGTCGCCACGCTCGACACCCTGCCCGAGCGCGAGCTGCGCGCCGGCCTGGCCGAGGTCGTGAAATACGGCGCGCTGGGCGATGCCGGCTTCTTCGCCTGGCTCGAAGACCAGGCCGAGGCCCTGCTGGCGCGCGAGCCGGCGGCGCTGGCCGAAGCCATCGCCCGCTGCTGCGCGCACAAGGCGGCGATCGTCGCCCGCGATGAAACCGAACAGGGCGAGCGCATGCTGCTCAACTTCGGCCACACCTTCGGCCACGCCATTGAAACCCAGCAGGGTTACGGCGGCCTGCTGCACGGCGAGGCCGTGGCGGTGGGCATGGTGCTGGCGGCTAGGCTGTCGGCCGAACTGGGCCGGGCACCCTGGCCCGATGCGGCCCGCCTGGCGGCCCTGCTTGAACGCATGGGCCTGCCGGTGGCCATCCCGCCGGGCCTGGCGCCGGAGGCCCTGCTGGCGCGCATGCGCCTGGACAAGAAGGCGGTCTCGGGCGCGCTGCGGCTGGTGCTGTGGCGGGGCATCGGCCAGGCCGAGGTGGTGGACGGCGTTGCCGACGAAGCCATCCTGGCCGTGCTCGACGCCTGACCAAGCCCCGTAGGAGCGCCTTCAGGCGCGAATCCCTTCTTTGCCAAAGGCAAAGTCAAAA
>CAZXTV010000217.1:0-2521 GCA_964643705.1 uncultured Arenimonas sp.
GGCAAAGTTAGTTTTGGAAGGCCAGCTCATTGTTTGCGTGATGGCCCTGGTGGCCGCCCTCGGGGCGGCCACTTCGGCCACTCCGGCCCAGGCCCAGCGCCTCAGCCTCGCCGAACGCGTCACCCTGCTCGAAAACCAGGCCAATGCGGAAAACCGCAGCGCCGGCCAGGCCAACCTCGAAGCGCAGAACCGCATCACCCAGCTGCAGGCCGAAGTGTCGGGCCTGCGCAACCAGATCGAAACGCTCACGCACGAAATCGAGCAGCTCAAGCAGCGCAACCGCGACCAGTACGTGGACCTCGACAGCCGCCTCCAGCGGCTCGAGGGCGGCGCGCCCGTGGCTGCCACCCCGAATTCACCGGCCGCGGCCACGCCGGCGGCCCCGGCCCAGTTGCCGGCAGAAATGCCGGCCGAACCGGCGTCGCGCGACGCCGGCTTCGACGCCAGCGCCCCGGCCGACCCGGCCGCCGAAGAAGCCGCCTACCAGGCCGCGCTCGACGCGCTGGTGGAACGTTTCGAAGCCGACGAGTCGGCCCGCCTGTTCCAGGCCTTCATCCGCGACTACCCGGCCAGCCCGCTGGTGCCCAATGCCTGGTACTGGCTGGGCGAGAGTTATTACGTCACCCAGAACTACGACCTGGCGCTGGAAGCCTTCGAAACCCTGATCGCCGGCTTCCCGGGGTCGCGCAAGGAAGCCGACGCGCTGCTCAAGGTGGGTTATTGCCAGGTCGCGCTGGGCCAGCGCGCCGCCGGCGAAGACACGCTGCGCGAGGTGTCGGCCCGTTATCCGGGCTCGGAAGCCGCCGCCAAGGCCGAAAGCCGCCTGCGCACGCTCGCGCTCGAAAACCGCTGAACCCGGCGCCAGGCCGGACCCCGCCATGGACACCCCGGCCGCCGAACGCCTGCGCCTGACCGAAATCTTCCTGTCCGTGCAGGGCGAGTCGCGCTCGGTCGGCTGGCCGACCGTGTTCGTGCGCCTCACCGGCTGCCCCCTGCGCTGCCAGTACTGCGACACCGCCTACGCCTTCCACGGCGGCGAGTGGTGGGAGATCGAAACGATCCTGGCCGAGGTCGCCCGCCATGGCGCCCGCCACGTCTGCGTCACCGGCGGCGAACCCCTGGCGCAGAAGCGCTGCCTGGTGCTGCTGGAAAAACTCTGCGACGCCGGTTACGAAGTGTCGCTGGAAACCTCGGGCGCGATCGACATCGCCGGCGTCGATCCGCGCGTGAGCCGGGTGGTCGACCTCAAGACGCCGGGTTCCAAGGAAATGCAGCGCAACCTGCTCGACAACATCCCGCTGCTGTCGCAGCGCGACCAGCTGAAGTTCGTCATCTGCGACCGCGCCGACTACGACTGGGCGAAGTCCATGCTGGCCGAACATGCGCTTGCCGACCGCTGCGACGTGCTCTTCTCGCCCAGCCAGGGCCAGCAATCGCCGACCGAGCTGGCCGAATGGCTGCTGGCCGACAAGTTGCCGGTCCGCTTCCAGCTGCAGCTGCACAAGGTCCTGTGGGGCGATGTCGCCGGGAAATGACTGTCGGTGTTGGACGCGGATCAAAGCGGATGCACGCGGATAAGAGCGGATAAAGCATATTTAAGGTCTGTTTTCTCTATCTGCCTTTATCCGCGTGCATCCGCCTTGATCCGCGTACAGAAACGAAACTGGATTTCCGATGAACCAGAAACACAAGCGCGCGGTGGTGTTGGTGTCCGGCGGGATGGACTCGGCGGTGGTGCTGGCGATGGCGCGCGAGCAGGGCTTCAGCTGCCATGCGCTCAGCGTCTCCTATGGCCAGCGCCATACCTCCGAACTGGTCGCGGCGGCCGAGCTCGCCCGGGCCGTGGGCGCCGAGCACAAGGTCGTCACCGTCGACCTGCGCAGCATCGGCGGTTCGGCGCTCACCGCCGACATCGACGTGCCCGAGCAGGGCGGGCAGGGCATCCCGGTCACCTACGTGCCGGCGCGCAACACCATCATGCTGTCGATCGCGCTGGGCTGGGCCGAGGTGCTGGGCGCCGACGACCTGTTCTGCGGCGTCAATGCGGTGGATTACAGCGGCTATCCCGACTGCCGTCCGGCCTTCATCGAAGCCTTCGAGCGCCTGGCCAACCTGGCCACCAAGGCCGGCGTCGAGGGCCATGCGCTGCGTGTGCACGCCCCGCTGATGCGCCTGTCCAAGGCCGACATCGCCCGCGAGGGCGGCCGCCTGGGCGTGGATTTCTCGCGCACGGTGTCGTGTTACCAGGCCGACGACCAGGGCCGGGCGTGTGCCCACTGCGACGCCTGCCGGCTGCGGGCCGAGGGTTTCGCCGCCGCCGGTTTGCCCGACCCCACGCGCTACGCGCCGCGCGCCTGATGCGGTAAACTGCGCGCCTTGATTTTCCAGTGGGCCGTTAGCTCAGTTGGTAGAGCAGAAGACTTTTAATCTTTTGGTCGAAGGTTCGAATCCTTCACGGCCCACATCTTGATTCCTGTGTGGGAGGGGCTTCAGCCCCGATGCTTTCTCGGCGAAGGCATCG
>CAZXTV010000217.1:2531-3809 GCA_964643705.1 uncultured Arenimonas sp.
TCCCGCCCCCCCCCCCCATCCCGTCGTCGCCCATTCCGCCGCTAATCTATTCTTTGCAAGGGCCAATGCAAAACGATTCGCGCCTTACGGCGCTCCTACATTGGGTTAGAAGTGCCGCGAAAGACTCAGGCTGCCGTACACCGGCGCCTCGCGCTGGCTGTCGAATTCGCGGCTGCGGCGGTAGTGGGCGCCGGCCAGGCGCCAGGGGCCGTGGCTCAGTACGACGCCCAGGGCGAGTTCGGCGAATCCCGCGCGGCTTTCGACGGAGTGCCCGTCGCGGGTCAGGGTGCCGTCCAGCGTGACGTCATGGGCCACCGCGCGGGCCTCGAGGCTGGCGAAGAAGTGCCAGTTCCAGCCATTGCCGGCCGGCGAGTGCAGCTCCGGCGCGGTGCCGTCACCGGCCAGTCGCATCGGATTGGAGCCAAAGTCGTCGGGCAGGTTCTTGCCAAAGCGCAATTCGACCCCGGCCCGGGCATGCGTGGACGGGCTGCCCAGCGCACCGCCCGCGAACCAGGTGCGGTCCCAGGCCAGGCCGCTGTGGCTCGGTTCGGGTCGGTGGCGCCAGGCGCGTTCGTGCGCCAGCTGCAGCAGGGGCTCGTCGCGCAGCTGGTTGTCCCAGCCCCGGAAACGCGCGCGCCCGAACAGGTGGTGGAAGCTGTCCTGCGCCGCTTCGCCCTGGGCCGAGGGGCCGACGATGCCAAGACGCAGGTGGGTGGCGGCCAGGCGGTCCTGGTCGCGCACCTGCTGGCCGATTCCAAACACCATCGTGCCCGCATAGGGACGGTCGTCGACGATCAGGTCGGCGCGGGTGCCGTCGGTCGGGGTGAACAGGCCGTGGTGGTAGGTCAGCACCAGGTTGCGGTGCGTGCCCGGACCCCAGGCCAGCCAGCGCGTGGCCCGGTCCAGTCCGGCAAGGCAGCCCGTTTCCCCGCGCGCGACGGTCGGCGTGGCCCAGCTGAAGGCAAACCCGGCCGAATAACCCTGGTCCTGGCCGGCCTGGCCATAGACGTCGTTGTCCGAGCGCGCGGTGGCGGTGCCGCCGCAGGCGGCCTGGGCGAGCGGTGCGAGGGCGAGCAGGGCGGTGGCGAGCAGGGACGTGCGGAGCATGGTCAGCCTGGTGCGTAGGGTGCGCCAGTTTAAACCCTGTGGGAGGGACTTCAGTCCCGATGTTTTTCGGGACTGAAGTCCCTCCCACAGGGGGTCAGCTGGCGGCAAGCACTTCCAGGACGCGCGGGCCGTAGCGTTCGAGCTTGGCGGCGCCGACACCGCCGACGGTGC
>CAZXTV010000218.1:0-3805 GCA_964643705.1 uncultured Arenimonas sp.
TGGCAGGCCTCGCCGTCGCCCGGCGTGACGCGGCGCATGTTAGACCGCGTCGGCGACGAGGCGGCGCGCGCCACCAGCCTGGTGCGCTACGCCCCGGGCTCGGTATTCCCCGAACACGCCCATCCGGACGGCGAGGAAATCCTGGTGCTCGACGGCGTGTTCACCGACGAGCGCGGCGAGCACGGCCCCGGCACCTATCTGCGCAACCCCGACGGCAGCCGGCACGCCCCGCGCAGCGCCGGTGGCTGCATCCTGTTCGTGAAGCTGCGGCAGTTCCAGGCCGGCGATACCACGTCCGTCCGCATCGACACCCACGCCACCGACTGGCACCCGGGCCTGGTGCCCGGCCTGCGCGTGATGCCCCTGCATTCGTTCGGCACGCAGCACACCGCGCTGGTGGATTGGGCCCCGGGCACGGTGTTCCAGCCGCACACACACTGGGGCGGCGAGGAAATCCTGGTGCTCAGCGGCCAGTTCGAAGACGAACACGGCGTTTACCCCGCCGGCAGCTGGCTGCGCAGTCCGCACCACTCGCAGCACGCGCCGCGGGCGCCGCTGGGCGCCCGCATCCTGGTCAAGACCGGGCACCTGGACGCCGACTTCCTGCAGCCGTGGGCGGCATGAAGAAGGCCCTCGGCGCGGCGGTGTTCTACGCGCGCTTCGCGATTCCGTTCTCGCGCGTCGGCTTCAGGCGCCGCGTGGGCGGGGCCGGCCTGGACGCCGATTTCAGCGGCCAGCGCTGGGTGGTCAGCGGTGCCACTGGTGGCATCGGCCGGGCCATCGCGCTGGGTGCTGCGGCGCGCGGGGCGACGGTGCTGGCGCTGGGGCGCGACGCCCGCAAGCTCGACGCGCTGGCGAAGCAGGCCACCGGCGCCGGCCGTATCCAGCCCGTGCCGGTGGACCTGTCGCTGATGCGCGACGTGGCGCGCGCGGCCGGCGAAATCGCCCTGGCCGGCCGGGTCGACGTGCTGGTGCACAACGTGGGCCTGATGTGCCACGCGTTCACGCAGACCGCCGAAGGCCTGGAGCTGGGCTTCGCCACCAACCTGCTTGGCCACTGGGTGCTCGACCAGGGCCTGCGCCACGGCGGCGCACTGCACGAAGGCAGCGCCATCATCTCCATGAGTTCGGGTGGCATGTACGGCGCCGCGCTCGACATTGACGCCCTGCAGGCCCCCGACGCCGCCAGCCACGACGGCTTCACCGCCTATGCCCAGCACAAGCGCGCGCAGGTGGAGCTGACCCACTACTGGAACAGCCTGGGCCCGGGCCAACCGCGCGCGTGGGTGATGCATCCGGGCTGGGTGGACACCGACGGCGTGCGCAGCGCGCTGCCCGGTTTCCGAAAGCTTTTCCGCGCGGTGCTGCGCGACGCCGACGAAGGCGCCGACACCGCGCTGTGGCTGGCAGCCACCCGGCCCGCCATCGGTGAAGGCATCTGGCTGGACCGGCACCGCGATGGCGAGCATGCCTTCGGGTTCACGCGTGGGGGAGCGAAGGCCGGGGCCTTGCTGGCCGCCCTGCGTGCGCGCGGGTAATGTTCGTCGGGCGCGTTTCACCGGACCCTGTTCGTTGACCACACCGCCGCCCACCGACGACCCGCGCCCGATCGAACCCGAGCGTCCCCTGCCCATGGACTGCTGCGACGGCGGCTGTGCGGTTTGCGTCTTCGACAGCTACGCCCAAGACATGGACCACTACCGCGAACAGCTGGCGCAGTGGCGGTTGCGACATCCCGGGCTCGACTGAGCTTCGCCTTCCGGAGGCCGTCGTGCATTAACCGGGTTGGTCGGGGGTTCTGCATGCATCCGCGGTTCGCCCGACGGCGGGCCTGATGCGGCGAATGCGGCTTTTTCCCCGTTGAATCCGCATTGGGTTCCGGGCCGCCGGGGTGGCACGCTAGTTGCAGCGCTCTCCTTGGGGCCGCGTCGTTTCCAACGCGCGCCTCCCCCCCAATGGAGATACCGCATGAGCAACTACAACGACAAGATGGAAAAGCAGGACGCAAAGGACCGCAACCTCGACCCGATCAGCAAGGCCCCCGGCTCGCATCCGGTGGGTACCGGCCTGGGTGCCGCCGCGGGTGGTGCCTCGGGCGCCGCCATCGGTGCCGTGGCCGGACCGGTTGGCATGCTGGCCGGCGCCGCGGTGGGTGCGGTCGTTGGTGGGCTCGCCGGCAAGGGCGTCGCCGAAGGCGTCAACCCGACCGAAGAAGAGGCCCATTGGCGCACGCAGTACGCCAACGAGTCCTACTACGACAAGGGCCGCAGCTACGACGATTACGCGCCTGCGTATCGCACGGGCTACGAGGGCCGTGGCCTTTACGCCGGCAAGCGCTTCGAAGACGTCGAAACCCAGCTGGAAAACGACTTCGTCGCGTCGCGCGGCCAGTCGACGCTGGAATGGGCGCAGGCCCGCCAGGCCAGCCGTGCTGCCTGGGACCGCGTGGACCAGGCCGGCAACGGCCGTGGCAACGGCAGCTCCGCGGTCTGATTGAGTGTTCAAGGCGGCGGGGCGATCTTATCGCCCCGCCGTTTTTTTTTGCCTGTGGCCCGGCTCGCACCGGGGCGTGGCGACCTTTCAGTCGACGCCGAAGTCGAAGTAGCTGTCGTTGCCCGAGGCGAAGAAGCCCAGCACGCGCACCTGGCTGTTGTAGGTCACCAGGGCGTATTCACCCGGCGCCAGGTCGCGGTCGGGGGTAACGCGGAACAGCGTGAAGCCATCGGGCGCGCCGGACTGGTCGGCCAGGGGTTCGCCGCGGGTGGGCACGATCCGGTCCGGGTGGATGCCGGTGGAATAGCTCCTGTAGCCGCCGCCGATCAGCACCTCGCGGGTGTTGTTCCGGCGCACCGCGAAGCTGGCGAGCGTGAGGTAACTTTCCGGCTGGGCATTGCCGGGGACCGCGATGTCGAAGGCCGGGCGCGGGTTGCTGATCCGCAGGCGGGCCTGCGGCCCGTTGAGCACGGCGTAGGTGCCGACGCCGCCCCAGCCCATGGCGCGGGCCGCCGTACGCACCTGCGCCACGGTGTAGCGCATCTGGTGGCGTTGGCCTTCGTCCACGAGCATGATTTCCTCGGGGTTGATGCGCGGCGTGTCGCTGCCGGACTTGCCGGCGGGGGCGCCGCCGCCGGCCTGGGCGCTGATCATCGCCTCGACCACGGATTCGTCGACGCCGGCCTGCTTGAGCGCGATCAGGCCGTCGGGCGAGGTGTCGAACTTCGAAGGTGCCGTACGCACGGTCAACCGGACCGTCTCCGGCGCCAGGCCCGCATTGAGCATCTTGATGACGTCGGCGTTCGTCAGCGGCGCGGATTCCCCGCGGCTCGGGCCGGACAGGGCAAGCAGCGCCAGGCACAGGCCCAGCAGGACGGTTTTGGTGAATGCCATTGGTTTCCCCGGAAGCAAGAGTTGATTGGATTGCCGCGGCCCTCCCCGGCCCGCGTGCCCGGAAATGATAGCCGGCCAGCGCGCACCTGGTGGCACAATGGCGGCCCCAGATCGTCCCGGATCCCCGCCATGCGCGTCTGCGTCTACGCCGCTTCCAGCGCCCGGGTGGCGCCCGAATTCCATGCCGCTGCGCGGCAGCTGGGTGAAACCCTCGCCGCAAGCGGCTGCAGCATCGTCTACGGCGGGGGTTCGCAGGGCCTTATGGGTTCGCTGGCCGATGGCGCGCTGTCGCAGGGTGGCGAAGTGGTCGGCATCCTGCCCAGGTTCATGGCCGACCTCGAGTGGGGCCATCCGGGCTTGACCAAGCTGGAACTGGTCGAGGACATGCGCGAACGCAAGCACCGGCTGCTTACCGGTT
>CAZXTV010000219.1:0-3800 GCA_964643705.1 uncultured Arenimonas sp.
CGTGCAATCCACCCGCTGCAATCGTGCACGATGCCCGGCGGCTAGCCTTCCAGGTGGGCCTTGAGCGAAATCTCGGGCACCGAGGCCAGGGCCTTGGACAAGGGGCAGTTGGTCTTGGCGTCCTGGGCGATTTCCTCGAAACGCTTCGCGTCCAGCCCTTCCACGGTCGCGTGCAGGGTCAGCTCGATGCGGTCGATCACGAAGCCGTCGCCGTCCTTGGACAGGCGGACCCTGGCCTCGGTCCTGGCCGTTTTGGTGTCGTAGCCCGCTTCCTTGCAGCCAAAGGAAAAGGCCATGGTGAAGCAGGCGGCATGCGCGGCGGCCAGAAGTTCCTCAGGGTTGGTGCCGGTGCGGTCGTCGCCGAAGCGGCTGCCGAAACCATACGGGTAGGCCTGCAGCGCCTGGGTTTCGGTGCTGATCTTGCCGGATCCATCCTTGCCGGCGCCCTGCCACTGCACGTTGGCCTTTTTCTCGCTCATGGTCTCGTTCCTTCGGTCTTGGGGGGGGATGCCCGGGCGCGGGACGCGCGACGGGACACGGGAGAAGGTAGCAAGTCGCGTGCCACGATGGCCCGGCGGCCCGCGGATCCAGCGGGTAAATTGACCGCGAGGGGGCCATCGCCCTAGAATTCCGCCCTTCCGCCGGAATAGCTCAGTTGGTAGAGCGGCGCATTCGTAATGCGTAGGTCGCAGGTTCGACTCCTGTTTCCGGCACCAGCGTGACCAAGACGCCGCTCCTTTCCGGGGCGGCGTTTTTCTTTGTGCCTTCGCGGGGAATTCCTACGGTGCCGCCGTCGCAGCCTTGCCACCCTTGTCACGTCCAATGACGGGCGAGGGAGGAATGATGAGCAGTCTCAGGAATCTGGTGATCGTGGGCCTCGTGGCAGGCGGCGTGGGCTTCTCCGGGCCGTCGCCTGCGAAGGCCCGGGTGGGCAAGGGACCGGTGGCTTGGGAACCCCAGCCGGCCGAGGTCTGTTCGGCCATGTCTGTTTCCAAGCACTACACGCTGGCCGATGCCGACTTCGGCTGGGTACGCGACCAGCTCAATGCCACCGTGTCGCGGGTACTGCCCGACGCGGCGAGCAGCCTGCCCAAGTCGGTTGGCTTCCATATCCCGGCCACGGCAAACCAATTCGGGCTGCGGCTGGATTCCGCGCGCTGCGACCGGGTGCACGGCCCGGTCGACGGCAGCCTACTCAACGCCGCCGGCCGTGGGCCTGCGAAGGACTGCCGCGATGCCGATTGCGACGATCCCGCGCCGGGCTGGAGCGTGCCGGACGGGTCGGTCATGGTGATCTGGACCTGCATCAACGGCGTTTTCCGCGAGGTCGAGTACAAGAAGGTGGGCGGCACGTGGAAGGTGACGTCGGTGCGGGAGGAGCGGGTTACCAGCTGTCCGCTCCCCAAGGATCCGGAGGGTGGCGGCGATCCAAAGCCCGATCCCGGCAAGGGGTGAGGCTGCCGGCGGGGCGGGAGCAGGATTCCCGCCCCGGTCAGGCGAGGTTCGGCTTTTTCCGGGATGCGGGGCTATGGTGGTCCCACCACTTGCCGAGGGAGCCCTCCTGCCATGGCCCAGGTCCAAACGCCCCAGGCCCGCCTGCATCGCATGGTCATGCCTGGCCACGTCTGCCCCTACGGGCTCAAGTCACGCTGGCTGCTCCGCAGGAAGGGCTACGACGTCGACGACCTCTGGTTGACCACCCGCGCGCAAACTGATGCCTTCAAGCAGGAACACGGCGTCGAAACAACGCCACAGACCTTCATCGACGGCCGCCGGATCGGCGGGTACGACGATTTGCGCAAGTTCTTTGGCCTGAAAGTGCGGGAAGAAGGCGAAACCAGCTACACGCCGGTGATCGCCGTCTTCGCCACCGCGGCGCTGTTGGCTGTCGCCAGCTTGTGGCCGCTGCTGGCTGTCGTGCCGATGGCCGAACGATTCATCGCCATCGGCATGTGCCTGCTGGCGATGCTGAAGCTGCAGGACGTGGAACAGTTTTCCAGCATGTTCCTCAACTACGACCTGCTGGGCTGGCGTTTCGTGCCCTATGCCTACATCTATCCCTTCGCCGAGTTCCTGGCGGGCGTGCTGATGCTGGCCGGCGTGCTGCACGTGGTGTCGGTGCCGCTGGCGCTGTTCATCGGTGGCGTCGGCGCTGTCTCGGTGTTCAAGGCGGTGTACGTGGACAAACGCGAGTTGCGCTGTGCCTGCGTCGGCGGCGGAAGCCAGGTGCCGCTGGGCTTCGTGTCGCTGACCGAGAACCTGATGATGCTGGCGATGGGTGCCTGGATGGGCTACCGCTACCTGCTGCCGGCGCTGTGAGGCCTGGCGCCGGCCTGGCCGGGCGGCGTTAGACTGGCGGCCATGTGCGCGCGCTACGCCCTGTTCGGCCCCTTCAACCCGGGCAATCTGGTGCCGGGTTTCGTCGAGCACGTGGTCAATCCACTCGCCGGTTTTTCGCACTACAACATCGCTCCGAGCCTGGTGAACCCGGTGGTGGTGGCCGGTGGCGGCGGCCCGGGCCTGGAGTCCATGCGCTGGGGCCTGCTGCCGCACTGGGCGAAGGACCCGAAGATCGCTTATTCCACCATCAACGCGCGGGCCGAGACCCTGATGGAAAAACCCGCCTTCCGCGACGCCTGGCGCCGCGGCCAGCGCTGCCTGGTGCCGGTCACCGGCTGGTACGAATGGGTGGACCAGGGCGGAAAGCGCAAGCAGCCGTATTTCCTGCGGTCGGCCGATGGCGGGAACCCGCTGATGTTCGCCGGCCTGTGGTCGCGCTGGACCGACGCCGAAGGCAAACAGGTGGCGACCTACACCGTGGTGACCACCGAAGCCATGGGCGAGGTCCGCCGCGTCCACGACCGCCAGCCGCAGGTGCTGCCGGCCGATGCCTGGAATGCCTGGCTGCAGGCGCCGGCACCGGAAGCCGAGGCGCTGCTGCAGCCCATCGTCACGGCGCTGCGCATCCATCCCGTGGGGTCGGACGTAGGTAATCCACGTAACCAAGGTCCGTCGCTTGTCGAGCCGCTGGCCGATGCCGGATGACCCGATCGGTGTGCCGCTATGGATCAGCGCAGGCGATGCGACTAGCCGACGGCCTGCGAGTCAGGGGCCGCGGCGCCCCCGCTTCTCGGCATACATCGCCTGGTCGGCCGATTGCAGCAGCTGGGACAGGGAGGTCGAGGTTCCGGCGGCCGTCGCGATGCCAAAACTCGCGGACACCCGGCGGTCCAGGGATTGGACCGGACCGGCTTCCAGACGGGTCCTGATGGCCTGGACGATTTCCGAAGCCCCGGCTTCGTCCGAGGCCGGCAGGAAAATGGCGAACTCGTCGCCGCTCAGGCGCCCGATGAAGTCGTCGCTCCCGAGGCAAGCCTTGCAGCGGACCACCAGCTCGCGCAGCGCGAGGTCGCCCCCGGCGTGTCCGTGGGTGTCGTTGAGTTCCTTGAGACCATCGACGTCGAGCATGATGATCGACGACGGCCGATCCTGCCCCAAGGAGCTGGCCAGTTCCATGCTGGCCCGATCCTCGAAGTAGGCCCGGCTCAGCGCCCCCGTCAGGCCATCGTGGCTGACCTGGTCGCGCAGCCTTTCGTTGGCGGCGTAAAGCGCCGGCGCCGCCAGGCTGAGATAGGAGTTGGCGGCCAGGCTGATCGCCGCGAACTGGAGGATCAGCGCGTCGTCGCCCACTTCGAAGGCTGCGGCGGCGCCGACCGTCAGCAGGCTGAAACCCAGCAGCCCCAACTGGGCGCTTGCGAGGTTTTCGGTGTGGACCACCCACAGCTGCAGCACCACCGGCA
>CAZXTV010000220.1:0-297 GCA_964643705.1 uncultured Arenimonas sp.
TCATTTTGTACCTTTCAAGTTGATTTGGTGCTGAGTATCAGGCTTGCACTGACGACCTACTGTTTACAAAACAGTTGCTCTACCAACTGAGCTAACTCGGCTATGGTCTGACAGGGAGGATTTGAACCCACCGACCTACGATGTAGAAGACCGCTGCTCTATCCGCTGAGCTACTGTCAGTTTTAGGGCACATTTTGTATACCCTAAAACTGACAGACCCGGCTTAACCGGGTCTGTTTTCTACTCAATCGCCTTCAGCGATTAGGCAGCTTATTCGGCAGCAGGCACGGCGTCTGA
>CAZXTV010000220.1:307-3800 GCA_964643705.1 uncultured Arenimonas sp.
AGGTACGGCCCAAGAATCTCCTCCACTCCAGCCTCTCCATACGCCGCATGCGTCCGTGCCGTCTTCCTTCTTGAACGAACGCACAGCAAAGCGTGCATTGGGATTCGTGCGCTTCTTGTACGCGGCGACGGCGCTGGTCAGACGGCTGACAGCCTTCTTGGTGTTGACCACATCGTCAATGACGATGCACTGGTCAGAGCCAGCTTGCAGAGCGCCCAGATCGTACTTGGACGAACCGGCGTTGGACAGAGCGCGACGAGCGGGCAGGGGCATGGTTTGGATTTGAACGGTCATGATGATTTCCTTAGTTAACGAGTGGTTGTGAGACTGTATTGTACTACAGAATTTTTGGGTTTGTGCAAAAATCTTTTGTGGTTTTTTTACAACACCTACACTTTCGGCGTTACGTTGATCCGGTACGAAGGGTTGCCAATCTTCGTGTACTTGTCCACCACATCCTGCGGTACGTTCGCTGCTGCACAGACAAGCTTCCACTCGGTAGTCTTGCGGCCTGCCACCTCGCTGACCTCCACCAAACCGGCGGTGCCGACTAGCTTGCAGGGGCCGAAACTCTTGATTTCGGCGCCAAGGGTTTCAAGTTCCTCGGTCTTCCGCTTGATTTCCGCCTGCAGCAGAATGTACTTGTCAACTGTCTCTGTTACGGTTGCTTTCGTCATTTACTTACCTCCAAAAAGTTGGTTCAAACGAGCTTGAAGCTGGCGAGCTTCACGGATAGTGAGACTTTCAAGGTCGAAAGTCTCGACATTTACAGACTGCAGCTTCTCTTTCGATTCGCTGACAACTGCAGGTGCTTGCGGCAGCGTTTGGATACTGACCGCGATTTGCGTGTTGGACTTCTTCGGTTCAGGCAACAATTCGTAAACGTCGCGCATCTTGGGATTCACTCGCAGGTAGAACGAAGCCATGCCTCTGTAGGGTTGGCTCTGTTTCTCACGAACCAGCATTTCCCTTTTCGTCATCTGCGATACCAGCGAACTCACCGCACTGGACTCCTCTTTCAGAATCCTGTGCAGGTGTGATGACAACACGCCCGGATGGTCCTTGACGTACAGCCAGATTCGTTCCATCAACGGCTTTTTCAAAGTAGCGCCTGCTGGTGATTTTTGCAGGGCTTCTGACAGTTTCAGACCCATTACTGTTTGCGACATGTGTGCTCCTTTTAAGGTGGTCGTCTTTGACTTTGACAGTGCCGATGTGGGCACCCTTGTAGATGATCTTCCAGCTTCGATTCTTGGTTTCTGCGTACCCACTGGCTGCAACAGCCATTATGGTACGCATAGTGACACCAAGGTCGGAGATAGTCAGTGTTTTGGCCTCGGTGTCAATGGGTACTGACATGGTAACCTCAGTTCAAGTCCAGAATTGTCGAGTAGGTTTCCACTTCAGCTTCCAGCGCACGGAGACGAGCAAAGAGCAGCATCATCGTACTGGTTGCAATCTCTGGATCGTCTTCCACGAGAGTTGCGAAGTCACCTGCACGATAACCATCCATTTCCTCGATGATCGCTACAGCAGTGAGAGCGACCGTCTTCTGCGGCAGCGGCTTTGTGGCTTTCTTCGGCCCGTTACCGTAACCGTTGCTGAAGCCCTTAAACTCGTTTTGCGAGTAGCCAGAAGAACGAGTCGGCGTGTAAGCCTCCACAGGCTTCCGCACCGTAGGCATGGAATCCCAAGGTGTCGAAATCGCTGCCTTGACAAGTTCCTCAAGGTGTACCACGTCAAGGTACTCGTCCTTGCCATGCTGGTTGTAGTATGCAACCCCGATGTTGAAGCACTCAGGGATCACACCGATGTACACCTTGGTGTCCGTGAACGAGCCACGGTGGCTGATTTCGTAACCAAGGTTGTACTTCTTGAACTCGTTTACGATGAAGTCACCTGCTTCTTTCGATGCGCAGTTCACCCCACCTTGCGTAACGATCACCTCGAAGTCCGATGGACGGTCGAAGGCAACGGCACGGTTGAAGTTGTCCAGCCAGTCACGGTGTTTGAGCAGCATGGCGCGGGAGCCAATGCCACCCTTCTCTTCACCTGTGTGGAAGATGTAGGAACCGGGCACCTTTGCCGCCAGCATTTTCAGCAGCACGTAGATACCGGCACCGTCATCGGCACCAAGGCAGGTCGGCATAGGCACCTGCTCACGCTGCAGAATCAGGTGGCCCATCACACCGTCATAGGCAAGCTTTTGGAACGTGCCGTCACTTTCGCCTGTGTTGTGCACTGTGTCGATGTGGCAGGAGAAAAGCGTGTCAGACTTTTCATCCGTGCTCACAACAATACAGCCTTCCGCCTTGATTTCAGGCTTGAAGCCCATACCCTTTAGCGTGTCGATCAGGAACAGGCGGAAGTTCGTATCGCCCTGCGATCCGTGGCACCGCTTGGTGCTCAGAATCTTCAGCAGCAGCGGGTCAGGCATACTTGGTGCGTCAGGCCGCACCAGCAGGCCCATTGCGGCCTCTTTGGAGAGCGGAGGTGTCACTGCCGGGGGCGAAGTCTTTGGAACGATGATTTCACCCTTGGCTTCGGTCTTCGGAGTATCGGGCAGCTTAGTGACGGTGTTCATGGCTTTCTTTCGTGGGAGTGAGGTTTTCATACTGTTTCAGCCTGTTGCGTACTGATAATTTCGATTTCTGGCGTCTCGATGGTAGGCACTGCTTCTACCAGCCTGTGCGGTGCTTCTACAGCTTCCGCTTCTGCCAGCGCCATTTCTGGATACTTCTTCAGCATCCGAGCAATAAATTTCTGCGTATTTGTCGGATAGTTTCTTTCAATGACCTGCACAACCTTTCGGCAGTAGTCTACTAGCGTAGGCAATGAACTCCTTTCAGCGTGCGCTGCAAATCCAGAAGGGTCTCGGTAGAATGGAATGTCGCTTACGACTGTACCGCGCAGTATGCGGCCTAGTGCATATGCGATGCTCCTACAGGCGTCACTTTGCTGCAGTGTCATACGACTCCACATCGCATCCAGAGTTGCTTCATCGACTTCATGAAGCTTTGTGAACTGCGTCTTTTGCACGTTCATGTAAACGCCCCAGAGGTTGACAGCCTGAATCTTGCTAGTGAACTCAAGTTCTCCTGTGACGAGCTTTGCGACGCTGTTCACCATTTCGTGCACCTTGCGGCCTGAAATGGTCTTCTGGACAGGGACGTCTGCTTCAATGTAGTTTTGCACTCCAGTGCGCGACGAATGCACCTTCACAGCCTTTTCAGGCAGTTCAGATTTATGCATTGTTACTGCTTCCAGACCTCCTTCAGCATCACTCCGCTTTCGCACAATGCGAACAGCATCAATGGACAGAATTGCCCGATTGTCGCTCGTGAACACTACTTCGCGTCCACGCCTCCAACCCTGCATTTCCGGATAGAGCACTTCGTCCAGCTTCGACAGACCATCAGCCATCATCACTGCCCTGTGATTCGGGTAGGTTGTACCTTCAACCACGATTTGCTGATCTGGGTGCACATAGACG
>CAZXTV010000221.1:0-3778 GCA_964643705.1 uncultured Arenimonas sp.
GATGCCGGGCTCGGCGACACCTTCAACGTCCGGCCCGAGGCCGGCGTGAAAGTCGAGCGGGTGCCCGAGTTCCGCGAGAAGACCGCGCCGGGTGCCTACTACAACCCGCCGGCATTCGACGGGTCGCGGCCGGGCGTGTTCTACATCAACCTGCGCAACACCGCCGAAGTGGCGAAGTTCGGCATGCGCACCCTGGCCTACCACGAGGCCACTCCGGGCCACCATTTCCAGGTGACCATCCAGCAGGAGCTGACCGGGCTTCCCACCTTCCGCAAGGTGCTGCCCTTCACCGCCTTTTCCGAAGGCTGGGCGCTGTACACCGAACGCCTGGCCTGGGAACTGGGCTTCCAGGACCAGCCGCTGGACAACCTGGGCCGGCTGCAGGCGGAAATGTTCCGCGCCGTGCGCCTGGTCGTCGACACCGGCATGCACGACAAGCGCTGGACGCGGGAACAGGCCATCGCCTACATGACCGAAAAAACCGGCATGCCGCAAACCGACGTCGTCGCCGAGATCGAGCGTTACCTGGTGATGCCCGGCCAGGCCCTTGCCTACAAGGTCGGCATGAACCGCCTGCTCGAGCTGCGCGAACGCGCCCGCACCGCGCTCGGGCCGGCTTTCGACCTGGCCGCTTTCCATGACGTGCTGCTGACCAACGGCAGCCTGCCCCTGTCACTGCTGGAAGCGCGCGTCGACGCCTGGATCGCGGAGCAGGGTGGTCAGTGAAGCACGGCATCGCGGTGCGCCGGCTGGCCGGGGCCGACATCACGCCCTGGCTGGACCAGGTGGCCCGGCTGCGGGCGGCGGTGTTTCGCGACTGGCCCTATTTGTACGAAGGTGACCCCGCCTACGAGCGGGAGTACCTGCAGGCCTACGCGAATTCGGCCGACAGCGTCGTGGTGCTGGCTTTCGACGGCGACGCCGTGGTCGGCGCTTCGACGGGCCTGCCCCTGGCCGACGACAGCGCCGAGTTCCAGGAACCTTTCCTGGGAGCGGGGCTGCCGGTGTCGGGGGTCTATTATTTCGGTGAATCGGTGCTGCTGCCGGGTTTTCGCGGCCGGGGACTCGGCCACCGGTTCTTCGACGAACGCGAGTCGCATGCTTTGTCGCTGGGGCGGTTCCAGCACACGGCGTTCTGCGCGGTGGACCGCGATCCGGCCGACCCGCGTCGGCCGCCCGGATACCGGGGCAACGAGGCGTTCTGGAAAAAGCGGGGCTACCTGCGGCAGCCGGGGCTCACCGTGCGACTGGCCTGGCGCGAGATAGGCGAAGAAAAACCGTCAGAAAAGCCGCTGACCTTCTGGCTGCGCCCGCTGCCCCTGTAGGAGCGCCTTCAGGCGCGAATCTTCTGACTCTGCCTTTGGAAAGGAACGCCTTCGCGCCTGAAGGCGCTCCTACAGGGGCAGGCCGACGATCCACAGCGACAGGGTACCCAGGGCCAGGCCGATACCGGTGGCGGCAAGTACGTCGCTGGGGTAATGCAGCCCCAGCACCACGCGCGAGGCGGCGACACGCGCGGCGAAGGGCAACAGCAGCGGCGCGAGGGTGGGGTAATGGGCAAGCGCGACGACGGTGAAGGCCACCGCGTGCAAGGTATGGCCGGAAGGAAAGCTGAATTCGTCCAGCGGCGCGACCCAGGCGCGGATGCGCCCGTCGGCGGCGAAGGGACGCGGGCGCTGGGTCCAGCGCTTGAGCTTGCGGTACAGCAGCAGCGCGACCAGGCCCGTGGCGGCCAGCTGTGCCGACACGGCGAGCCCGCGCCAGCCGTCGAAGACGACCAGGGCTGCCATCAGCGAATACCAGAATGCGCCGTCGCCCAGCCGGCTTACGGTGCGGAAGTAGGCCCGGACGACCGAACGGGTTCCCCAGCGATTGGCGGCGAGGCACCAGGCATGTTCGCGGTCCGACATTCGACGGACCCGGGCGTTCACGCCGCCTGCTCCCGTCGGCCGCCGAGCCCCGCGAGCAGGGCGGCGAAGTCACGCGCGACCTGCGCGGGATGCAGGTGCTGCACGGCGCGCCGCGCCGCCTCGCCCTGGTGGCGCAATCCGTCGCCGGTGGCGGTGTCAACCAGCGCCTTCACGAAGCCGTGTTCGTCGCCGAAATCGACAGCCGCGCCGTGCAGGCCGGTGCGCAGGTGTTCGCGCGCGGCGCCGTAGTCGAAGGCCACCGTGCCGATGCCGCTGGCCATGGCTTCGAGCGTGACGTTGCCGAAGGTTTCCGACAGGCTGGGGAAGCAGAACAGGTCGGCGCTGGCGAAATGACGCGCCAGGTCTTCGCCGCGCAGGACCCCGGCGAAAAGGAAATCCGGATTGGCCGCCTGCAGTCCGGCCCGCGCCGGACCATCACCCACCCAGACGAATCGCGCGTCGGGCCGCTGCTTCTGCAGCTCGCGGTAGGCACGCACGGCCAGCGGCAGGTTCTTTTCCGGGGCGATGCGCCCCACGTGCACCAGCACGGGCGCGTCGTGCGCGGCACCCCAGCGGGCGCGCAGCGTGGGGTCACGGAAATCCGGGTGGAAGCTGTTGGTGTCGACCGCCCGGCCCAGGTGCGCGACCTGGCGGAAGCCCTGCTGCGCCAGCTGGTCGCGAAGCTCCGCGGTCGGCACCAGGGTGGCATCGGCGCGGTTGTGGAAACGCCGCAGCCAGGCGAACACCCAGGGGCTGAGGAAACCGGCGCCGTAGCGGCCCACGTAGTCGTCGAAGCGGGTGTGGAAGCCGGTGGCGACCGGGATGCCCAGCTGGCGGCAGGCGCGCAGCGCCGACCAGCCCAGGGGGCCTTCGGTGGCGATGTACACCGCGTCCGGGCGCTGCGCCTGCCAGCGCGCCAGCAGGCGGCGGCCGGCGGGCAGGCCGAAACGCAGCCCGGGGTAGCGGGGAATCGGCGCGCCTTCGACCAGCATCAGCATCGGGTCCGGGCGCGGGCCGTCGTGCTCGCGCTCGGGGCGCACCAGGCCCACCTCGTGTCCCAGCCCGCGCAGGCCTTTTTCCAGGGACTGCACGGTCAGCGCGACGCCGTTGACGTCGGGCGGATAGGTTTCGGTGACCAGTTCGATGTGCAGGCGCTTGTCCATGCGCCGCAGATTGCCGCCGGCGTGTGCCAGGCCCATGACCGGGACATGACGCCGGCGTTACGGCGCTCAGGTCGTGCGTAGTTCCAGGCGATGGCCGTAACCGAGCAGGAGCTCGCGCTCGGTCTCCAGGTCCAGGCGGGTCAGCGGGTGCCCTTCCAGCCAGCGTTTGGGCAGGCGCAGCAGCAGTTCGTCGCCGTCGACGTCCAGTTCGACCACCGGCAGCGGATCGCGGTCGTGGCTGCGGTGCATCAGCACCGCCAGGCGCAGCAGCAGGGCGCAGCGCTGCACGCTGGCGACCAGGCGGTCGGGGACCTTGTCGAAGCTTGCCGGGTTGGGGTTGCGCCGCTGGTTGCGCACCAGCGCCGACAGGGTCTGCTGTTCGGTGCGCGAGAAGCCGGCGATGTCGGAGTTTTCGACCAGGTAGGCGCCGTGCTGGTGGTACTGGCTGTGGGCGATGACCAGGCCGATTTCATGGATGCGCGCCGCCCAGGCCAGCAGCCGGCGGTTGTCGGCGTCCAGGCGCCAGGGCAGCTCGGCCTGGTCGAAAAGGCTCATGGCCGTGGCCTCGACCCGCGACGCCTGTTCGGTGTCGACCACGTAGCGCGACTGCAGCGCCCGGATCGATTCGTCGCGCGGATCTTCCTGGCGGTCGCGGCCCAGCAGGTCGTACAGCACGCCCTCGCGCATGGCATGGTCGCTGACGTA
>CAZXTV010000222.1:0-3746 GCA_964643705.1 uncultured Arenimonas sp.
CGGCACAGGTCGAAGCCGCCTTCGGGTTCTTCGCCCAGGCCGACGTCGATGATCACCAGGTCGGGCAGCTTCAGCGCGAAGGCCGCCTGCGCCTCGGCGCGGCCGGCGAATGGCAGGACCCCGTAACCATGCCGGCGCAGCGCGTCGGCGTAATTGTCGCGGATGGCGGGTTCGTCTTCGACGATGGCAACGGTGCGTGACATGGCGGTCAGCCTAGGCCAGCGGCTCCTGGCCGGCAACGTGTTGCCCGCGAATCGCCACAACTCGTCAGCGCCCTGCCCTTGCCTGCCCCGCGACGGCCCCGCCGCGGCGTTGTGATGCAGCTGTCCCCACGGAGAGCCGCCATGACCGAGCGCGAAACCCGCAAACCCCGCTTCTACCTGTCCCTGCGCACGGCGGGCTGGACCCGCCGCTGGCTGGCCGGCCTGCTGCTGTCGCTGCTGCCGCTGCTGGCCCTGGCCGGCGAGGACCCCGAGGGCCTGCAGCTGCATCAGGACGGCGAATGGGTGGCCACCCTGGCCATGGACACCAGCGTGCACATGCAGGTGCACGGCCTGTTGGCCGAAGTGGCGGTGCGCCAGACCTACCGCAACGACTCCAGCCAATGGCGGGAAGGCCGCTACCTGCTGCCGCTGCCCGAGAACGCCGCCGTCGGTGGCCTCACCCTGCGCATCGGCGAACGCCTCATCGAGGGCGAGATCCGCGAGAAGGAAGACGCCAAGGCCGTTTACGAAGCCGCGGCCGCGGCCGGCCAGCGCGCCAGCCTGGTGTCGCAGAACCGGCCGAACCTGTTCCAGACCGCCGTGGCGAACATCGGTCCCGGCGAAGAGATCGAAATCGAGGTGCGCTACTGGCAGCCGGTGGCCTACCGCGACGGCGTGTTTTCGCTGGGCCTGCCGCTGACGCTGACGCCGCGCTACCTGCCGGCGCCCTCGCCTGAAGCGTCCCTGGCCAGACTTGCGTCATCGATGGGTGCGCCCGAAGCGCTGCCCGCCGTCGCCGGCAGCGTCGATCTGGGACCGGCCGCGGGCCCGACCTTCGCCCTGGTGGCCGAGATCGATGCCGGCCTGCCCCTGCGGCGCATCGAAAGCCCGACGCATGCGGTAACCGTATTCGGCCACGAGGGCCGGCACCGCGTGGAACTGACCGAGCTGGTGGAAGCCAGCGACCGCGACTTCGCGCTCGAATGGGAGCCCGAGCCGAGCAAGGCGCCGCGCAGCGCCGTGTTCCTGGACCGCGTGGCAGGCGAAGACTACGCGCTGCTGATGCTGGTGCCGCCGACCTTGCCGACCACCCCGCTGCCGCGCGAGCTGATCCTGGTGATCGACAACTCCGGCTCGATGTCCGGCGCGTCCATGGCCCAGGCCATCGAAGCCGCCGACCGCGCGCTGGCCCGGCTGCGTCCCGGCGACCGCTTCAACGTGATCCGTTTCGACGACGACTTCGACCTGCTGTTCGCCGACGCCGTGCCGGCCCAGCCGGGCAACGTTGCCCGCGCCCGCGCCTACGTGCGCTCGCTGCGCGCCGAAGGCGGCACCGAAATGCTGCCGGCGCTGGTGGCCGCCTTCGCCGGCCACGCCCCCGAGGGATACCTGCGCCAGGTGGTGCTGGCCACGGACGCCGCGATCGGCAACGAGGACCAGCTGCTGCGGCTTATCGAATCGGGTCGCGGCAAGAGCAGGCTGTTCCCGGTGGGCATCGGCAGTGCGCCCAACGGCCATTTCCTGCGCAAGGCCGCCGAACTCGGCCGCGGCACCGGCGTGGTGGTGCGCGACGTCAACGAGGTCGCGGAAAAGATGGACGGCCTGCTGGCCAGGCTCGACAGCCCGGCGATGCGCGACATCCAGGTGGACTGGCCGGGGTCAGCCGAAGCCTACCCGGCGCGCATCCCCGACCTCTATGCCGGCGAAGCCGTGCAAGTGGTCGCGCGCCTGGACCGGATCGACGGCACGGCCACCGTGCGTGGGTTGGCGCCGCAGCCCTGGGCGCGCCGTTTGGCGCTGGCCAGTGAAAAGTCGGTGCCGGCGTCGGGCGTGGCCCGCCTCTGGGGCCGGGCGCGCATCGATGCGCTGGAGGACCAGCTTCGCCGCGGCGGCGACATTGAAAGCCTGCGCCCGGCCATCGTCGACGTCGCGCTTCGGCACGGCCTGGTGAGCAGCTACACCAGCCTGGTCGCGGTCGACAAGACACCGGCGCGTCCGGCCGACGAGGCGCTGGGCAGTACGCAGCTGGCCAACGCCACGCCGGCCGGCAGCCTGGCTTTCGCCCAGGGCAGCACGGGCTGGCAACGCGACCTGTTCCTGGCCGCGGTGCTGCTGCTGGGCAGCCTGCTGCTGCTGCGCGTGAGGTCCTGACGATGACCGCCCGGCTGCTTGCCTGCCTGTTCTGCGCGCTGCTGATGTGCGTGCTGCGTGCCACCGCCCCCCCCCGGGGGGTGCGGCTGCAGGCGCGAGGCCCTGCTTCGCTGAAGGCGAAGTCAAATGATTCGCGGCTAAAGCCGCTCCTGCACAACCGCCGAAGGAGATACCGACATGGTCCTGATTATTGAAAACCGCAGTCGTGTTCCCGCCCCCCTGCCCGACCCGGGCCCGCGTTCGACCGAACAGGCGCTGGCGCACATGCACTGGTTTTTCGTGCCGGCCGACGCCAGCCCGCTGCTTCGGCGCCGCCCGCTGCCCCTGCCTTCCCCCAAGGCCGCGCAGGAGGCGCGGTGAACTTCGCCCCCGCATCACGGACGCACCCTCGGGACAGGGAAGTCCCACCAGGGGCGAGCCGCAAGCCGCGGCACCGTGGATCGCGCGGCAGCGCCGCGCCGGCGCGGCGCTGGCTGGCCAGGGCGCTGCTGCTGGCGGGCGTCGTACTGGCGGCGCAGGCGGCCTGGCTGCCGGCCAAGGCGGCGGTGGCCCAGGGCCTGCTGGAAACCACCTGGCAGCAGTCGCTGGCCGACGGCGAAGTCCACCGTCCCTGGCCCTGGGCCGACACCCACGCCGTGGCGAAACTGGCCGCGCCGCGGCTGGGCATTTCGCAGGTCGTGCTGGCCGGCGACAGCGGCCGCAGCCTGGCCTTCGGGCCGGGCTGGGCGGAATCGAGCGCCTTGCCGGGCAGGACCGGCACGGTCGTCATCAGCGGCCACCGCGATACCCACTTCCGCTGGCTGCAGGACCTGCGCGTCGGCGACGTGCTGGAACTCCAGTCCCGCGACGGGCCGCGCCGATACCAAGTGGCCGGCACCCGCGTGGCCGACGCCCGCCACGAGCGCATCG
Source organism: uncultured Arenimonas sp. (assembly GCA_964643705.1). Taxonomy (GTDB): domain Bacteria; phylum Pseudomonadota; class Gammaproteobacteria; order Xanthomonadales; family Xanthomonadaceae; genus Arenimonas. The sequence continues at coordinate 3,264 of CAZXTV010000222.1, forward strand.
CCGACACCGGCCGCGACCAGCTGCTGCTGGTCACCTGCTGGCCCTTCGACGCCACCGCACCGCGCGGGCCGCTGCGCTACGTGGTTAGCCTCGTGCCTGTGTCGGGGGGTGGGGGTTGATTTTTGGCCGCGGATTTACGCGGATGGACACGGATAAAAGCGGATAGAGCAAGGCCCACCAAAAGGCTTTTGCCCTTATCCGTGTGTTTCTGTGTTCATCCGTGGCAAAAAGCTTTTCAGCTCTATCCGCGTTCATCCGCGTAAATCCGTGGCCAAAAATCAACCCCCACGCGCCGCCGCGACCTCACCGCGCATGCGGCGGATGACGTCCGCGTAGTCGGGCGCGTTGAAGATGGCCGAGCCGGCGACGAAGGTGTCGGCGCCGGCGGCGGCGATGGCGCGGATGTTGTCGGCCTTCACGCCGCCGTCGATTTCCAGGCGGATGGGCTTGCCGAGCTTGTCGATGCGGTCGCGCACGCGCTTG
>CAZXTV010000223.1:0-3733 GCA_964643705.1 uncultured Arenimonas sp.
CGCCCGCCGGCCGCGCGCGTGCGCGCGACCTGCTGGCAGAGCTCGGCGCCGACGTTGAGCCATTCGCTGTGCATCTGGTGCTCGTGGATCGACTCCACGCGCATCGGCTGGAAGGTGCCCGCGCCGACGTGCAGGGTGACGTGGCCGGACTGCACGCCCTTGGCCTCCAGCGCCGCCAGCAGCGGCTGGTCGAAGTGCAGGCCGGCGGTGGGCGCGGCGACCGCGCCGGTATGGCGCGCGAACAGGGTCTGGTAGCGCTCGAGGTCGGCACTGACCGCCTCGCGCTGGATGTAGGGCGGCAGCGGCATGCGGCCGGCGCGCAGCAGCAGCTTCTCCAGGGGTTCGTCGGTCAGGAAGCGCAGGCGGTAGAACTCTCCCTCGCGGCCCAGCACCTCGAGCGCGGTGCCCTCGTCCAGCGTGATCCGGCCACCGGGCCTGGGCGACTTGCTGGCGCCGACCTGGGCCAGCACTTCATGCCCGCCGACCAGGCGCTCGAGCAGTATCTCGACCCGGCCGCCGCTGTCCTTGGTGCCGAACAGCCGCGCCGGGATCACCCGGGTGTCGTTGAACACCAGCAGGTCGCCGGCCTGCAGATAGTCCGGCAGGTCGCGCACCTGGCGATCTTCGTAGCCGCCCTGCCCCGGCGGCACCACCAGCAGGCGGCTGGCGGAACGTTCGGCGAGCGGGGCCTGGGCGATCAACTCGGGCGGCAGGTCGAAATGGAAATCGGACTTCTTCAAGGCGGCGTCGGGGCGTGGCGGGCCGGCATTATCGCCCAATTGGCTCGGCCGGCCCGGCCCCGGCGGTTACAGCCAGCCTTTGGCACGGGCGCTGCGGTAGGCCTCGATGCGGTTCTCGGCGCCGAGCTTGCCGATGGCCTCGGACAGATAGTTGCGCACCGTGCCCTGGCTCAGGTGCAGGCGGTCGGCGATGTCGGCGGTTTTCACGCCTTCGCCGGCCAGGCGCAGCACCTGGCGTTCGCGTTCGGTCAGCGGGTCGTCTTCGCCCCAGGCGGCCACGGCCAGCTGCGGGTCGATCGCGCGGCCACCGGCGTGAACTTCGCGCAGGGCGCGGGCCAGCTGGGCCGAGGGCGCGTCCTTGAGCAGATAGCCGCGCACGCCGGCCTCCAGCGCGCGGCGCAGGTAGCCGGCGCGCGCAAACGTGGTGAGGATCACCACGCGGGTCGGCAGCTGCGCGGCCTGCAGCTTCAGGGCCAGGTCCAGGCCGGTCAGGCCGGGCATTTCGATGTCGGTCACCAGCAGGTCGGGCTGGTGCGCCTGCACCGCCTGCCAGGCGGCGTCGCCGTCGCCGGCTTCGGCCACGACCTGCAGGTCGGGCTCGAGACCCAGCAGCGCGGCCAGTGCGCCCCGCACCATGCCCTGGTCTTCGGCCAGCACCAGGCGGATCACGGGTTTGGCCCCTGCAGGGCCAGGCGCGGCAGGCTCAGCACCAGGCGGGTGCCGGAGCCGGGCGTGGAGTCGTACTGCAGGCCGCCGCCCAGGGCGACCAGGCGTTCGCGCATGCCGGCCAGGCCGGTATTGGGTTCGATGGGGCCGCCGCGGCCGTCGTCGCTGATCAACAGCTGCACGCCGCCGGCATCCGCGCTCAGTTCGACGTCCACCCGCCGGGCATGCGCGTGGCGCAGGATATTGGTCACGGCCTCGCGCAGCCCCAGGGCCAGCACCGATTCGGCTTCGGGCGAAAGCGCCACCGGCGCAATGCGCTGGTCCAGCCGCACTTCCGCCGAAAGCAGCGCCAGCCGCGCCGCCGCCAGTTCGGCCTCCAGGCCGGTGGCGCGGATGCCGACCACGGCCTCGCGCACCTGCGCCAGCGCCTTGCGTGCCACCGATTCGACTTCCGCCATCTGCGCCTTGGCTTCCAGCGGGGCGCGGTCGACCAGGCGGCCGGCCAGCTCACTCTTGATCGCCACCAGCGACAGGGTGTGGCCGAGCAGGTCGTGCAGGTCGCGGCCGATGCGTTCGCGTTCGGCCATGGCAGCCAGGCGCGCGACTTCCTGCTGGGTCAGGCGGAGTTCGGCGTTGCGCCGGGATTTTTCCCGCGAATACAGGCTGCCCGCCAGCACCAGCCCGCCGATCAGCGCCGCCATGCCGCCCCAGGCCAGCCCCAGCTGGACGCTGGGCATCACGCACCAGAATTGAACCGCGAGCAGCGCCAGCAGCAGCACCGCCACCGCGATGGCCATGCGCGGGCGGAAGGCCCAGCTGGCCATGCCGCAGGCGTAGATAAGGAAGGTATTGCCGCCGGGATTGAACGGCACCAGGGCGTAGCCCACCGCGGCCACGCCCAGCACAAGCCAGGGGCGAAGCGGCGGCGAGGAGCGGTAAAACCCGAAGTGCATCGGCAGGAACACCGCAATCGCCAGCGCGCTGGCCAGCAGCGCGCGGGTCGGGCTGATCGGTGCGAACGCCAGCGGCAGGAACACGAACAGCAGGTAGGCCAGGGTGACCCACGGACTGTCGTGGATGTCCTCGCCGTGTGCGGGCGGCGGCGTCGAATCGTGGTGGGCCAGACGTTCCATCAGGCGCGACCTTAGCCGATTCAAAGCCGGCGCATTCGGAACGCGGCCAGCGCCAGCAGGGCCAGGGTCATGCCGGCAAGCACGGCCGCGTGCAGCAGGTAGTTCACGCCCTGCAGCTGCCCGATCACGCCCAGGGCCATCTGCGCCAGGTGCCAGGACGGCCAGACCACCGCCAGCTTCTGTATCAGGGCCGGAAAGGCGAACAGCGGCATCCACAGGCCCGAGAGCACCGACATCGGCAGGTACACCAGGTTGACGATGGCCACCGCCGCCTCGCCCTTGACCAGGGTGCCGATCAACAGGCCCAGCGCGCAGAAGGGTGCGGTACCCAGCATCAGCACCGCCACCAGCTGCAGCCAGACCAGGGCTTCGATGCGCACGCCGCCAAAACCAATCGCCGCGACCGACAGCAGGCACAGCACCGCCAGGCCGAAGACCAGGCTCATGAATATCTTGGCCAGGAAATAGGCAAAGGTGGGCATTGGCGACACGCGCTTGAGTTCCAGCCAGCCGTTCTCGCGTTCGATCGCCAGGCCAACACCGAAGCCGAACAGGGCCGGGCCGATCACGCCGAAGGCGCCATAGGTGGCCAGCAGGTAGGCCGACTTCTGGTAGCCGCCCCACTGCCCCGGCAGCAGGATCGCGAAGATCACGTAGAACACCACCGGGAACGCCAGCGACGGGATCGCGAACGCCGGGGTGCGCAGCACGCGCAGGAATTCGAACCAGGCTTCCAGGGCCTGGATGCGCCACAGCGACGGCGGGGCGTGGGCGAGCGTGTTCATGCGGTTTCCTCGATTGCCTCTGCGGCGGTAAGCGTAAGCACGGCGTCTTCGAGCGGCAGCGGCCGCACTTCAAGCTCGCAAAGCGTGGGATCGGCAGCCAGCCAGCGGCGCAGCAGGACTTCGGTATCGCTGCTCACCAGCTCCACGCGACCCTCGTGGTCGCGGGCGGCGGCCACGCCGGGCCATTGGCCGAGTTCGGCGGCGACCAGGCGACTGCGCGCAATCACCCGCTTGCCCTCGGCGCGCGACTTGATCTGGGCCGGGCTGCCTTCGGCCAGCACCCGGCCGCCGGCCATCAGCACGATGCGCTGGGCCAGCGCGTCGGCTTCTTCCAGGTAATGGGTGGTGAGCACGATGGCCGTGCCTTCGTCGCGCAGGCGACGGATGACCGTCCAGAAGCCCCGGCGCG
>CAZXTV010000224.1:0-3731 GCA_964643705.1 uncultured Arenimonas sp.
GGGACGCCAACAGGGCGGCGCCGGCCGCCTCGCCCTCGCAGGCGGCGATGCCGGCCACCGTCGCCTCGTCGGGTGTCCAGGACGCGGCATCCTTGGCGACGGCACCGGCGCAGGCCAGACCCGTGGCCAGCGCGGCAAAAAGGCCCACCCGCGCCTTGGGACGAATCAGGTGGGAAAGCGGAAAGGTCTGCGGCATTCGAGCGGGCTCCGGTTGACCGGCAGGGATCGTACCGCATGGGCTCCCGCACGGCGTGGCCGCCATGGGCAGGTCCATGGGACCATAGCCCCCCCCCCTGCTCCAGCCTTCCCGGCCCCATGCTGCGACCCACCGACATCACCCTGCCGCTTCGGCCTCAAGCGCGAGTGCGGGCTGCACTTCGACGAGCTGCCGCGCAGCGCCTGAACCGCGCTCTCCAGCGTTGCCGCGAAGCGGCCCGGTCCCGTGTACTCCCTGGCCATTCGGGATGCACGTCGCAGTTCGCCGGCCGCCCGCGAACTGCAAGCTGAACCACTTTTCGGCTAAGCGCGCTGGCGCACATAGGCTGGACCGGTCGAGGCCGATAGTGACGGCCAAGCGAAGGCACTTTCCCAGGGCGCCTCGCAGGCAACTGGTCAAACACCCCTTGGCACCTGTCCGCGCCTGCCCGGGTGCCAGCTGAACCCCCCGTCACACCGCCCCCCCCGGGGACGGGTCATCGCCCCCAGCGGGCCAAGGTAGCCATGAAAACCCAGCTCAAACTCCTGCCCCTGGCGCTGCTCGCGCTGGGCCACGGCGCGTTCGCGCAGCAGCCTCCCGGCGCCGGCAGCCAGCTCAACCAGCTGCGGCCGCCGGTCGAGCTGCCCCGCAACCCGACGCAGATCCTGATCGAGGAATCGCCGGTGGCGACGGCTGCCAGCACCGAGGGCGCCAAGGTCCGCGTCGACCAACTCCGGATCACCGGCGCCAGCGTGTTCCCCACGTCCGAGCTGATGGCCGCGACCGGTTTCGTGCCCGGCACCGAGTCCACGCTGTCGCAGCTGCAGGGCATGGCCGCGGCGATCACCGCCTATTACCGCGAGCGCGGCTACTTCGTCGCCAACGCCTACCTGCCCGCCCAGGACGTCAGCAGCCACGTCGTCACCATCGCCGTCAGCGAGGGCCGCCAGGGTGAGGTGATCCTGCGCAACAACAGCCGCCTGTCCGACGCGCTGGTGCACGACGTGCTCGGCGATCCCGGCACCGGCGAGCCGATCCTGATCGACCCGCTGGAAAGCCGCCTGCTGCGCCTGTCTGACATCCCGGGCGTCAACATCCGCTCCACGCTGGCGCCGGGCACCGCCCCGGGCACCAGCGACCTGATCCTCGAGGTCGACCCGTACCGCACGGTCACCGGCTTCGTCGACGCCGACAACGCCGGCAACCCGTACACCGGCGAGAACCGCGTCGGCGCCCAGATCAACCTCAACAACCTGGCCGGCCGCGGCGACGTCGCCAGCCTGCGCCTGCTCACGTCCGGCTCGGGCCTCAAGTACGGCCGCGCCTCGTACCAGATGATGTTCGGCCGCGCGACGATCGGCGCCGCGTACAGCCGCCTCGAGTACGAGCTCGGCGAGCAATTCGCGCCGCTGGGCGCGAACGGCACCGCGACCGTGGCCAGCCTGTTCGGCTCGGTGCCGCTGGTGCGCTCGCGCGACACCAACCTCTACGCCGGGCTGACGCTGGAAAAGCGCAAGTTCGAGGACCGCCTCGACCTGTTCCCGGCGGCGATCCGCGTCGCGGAAGCCGACGTCGGCATCCTGTCGCTGTACGGCGACCACCGCGACAACTGGTTCGGTGGCGGCGCCAGCCGCTTCCACCTGATGCTGTCCGGCGGCCAGCTCGACATCCTATCGCCGATTCCGCTCGCGATCGATGCCATGACCGCCCGCACCAACGGCAACTACGGCAAGCTGTGGTTCCAGGGCAGCCGCGCCCAGCGCATCACCGACACGCTGTCGGTCAGCACGACCCTGACCGGCCAGCTGGCTTCCAAGAACCTCGACCCGTCCGAGAAACTCGTGCTCGGCGGCATGGACGGGGTCCGCGCGTACGCGCAGGGCGAAGGCGTCGGCGACGAAGGCGTGATCGCCAGCGTCGAGGCCAGGCTGTTGCTGGCCCGCGCTTCGGAACGGATCCCGGGCCAGCTGCACCTGCTCGGCTTCGCCGACGCCGGCCGCATCACGGTCAACAAGGACCCGTGGTACCCCGGCGACAACCACCGAAACCTCAGCGGCGCAGGCATCGGCCTGACCTGGAGCGAGCCGGGCAACTGGTCGGTCCGCACCTACTACGCCTGGGCGCTGGGCAGCGAGACCTCGCAGTCGGTCCCGCATGAATCCGGGCGTTTCTGGATCCAGGCCGTCAAGTACTTCTGATGCACTCCCGTGCCGCCTCGCGCGGCCAATGAAGGAATCCGCCATGAACCGATCCATCGCCTCCCGCCAAGCGCGCTTCGCGCTGTCCACCCTGTCCGCCGCCGTGCTGATCGCGCTCGCGACGCCTGCGTTCGCCCAGTCCACCGCGCCGACCGGAGGCCAGGTCATCGGCGGCCAGGCCGACATCGGCCGGGCCGGCAACGTCACCACGATCACCCAGACCACCAACCTGGCGATCATCAACTGGCAGACCTTCAACATCGGCATCGACCAGACCGTCCGCTTCGACCAGCCCGGCGCCAGCTCGATCGCGCTCAACCGCGTCATCGGTCCCGATCCGTCGGTGATCCTGGGCACCTTGACCTCGAACGGCCAGGTGTTCCTGATCAATCCCAACGGCGTGCTGTTCGGCAAGGGCTCCTCGGTCAGCGTCGGCGGCCTGGTCGCGACCACCATGGGCATCAGCGACGCCGACTTCATGGCCGGCAAGCACCGATTCACCGGCGCCGGGCCAGGCGAAGTGGTGAACCAGGGCACGCTGCAGGCCAATGGCGGCGGCTATGTCGCGCTGATGGGCCGCAACGTCCGCAACGAAGGCGTGATCTCGGCGCGACTGGGCAGCGTCGCGCTGGCCGGCGGTGAAGCCGTGACGCTGGACGTCGCCGGCGACGGCCTGCTCAACGTCGCCGTCACCGAAGGCGCGGTCAACGCGCTGGTGCAGAACAGCGGCCTGATCCAGGCCGACGGCGGCCGCGTGCTGCTGACCGCGCAGGCAGCGGGCAACCTGCTCAACACCGTCGTCAACAACACCGGCGTGATCCGCGCGCAAACCCTCGAGAACCGCGAAGGCAAGATCCTTCTGCTCGCCGACATGAGCACCGGCACCGTCAACGCCGGCGGCGTCCTGGACGCCAGCGCGCCGGTGGCCGGCAACGGTGGCTTCATCGAGACCTCGGCCGCGACCGTGAACGTCGCCCCGGACATCCGCGTCACCACCGCGGCGGCCAACGGCCGCACCGGCATGTGGCTGATCGATCCGCAGGACTTCACGATCGGCAGCGCGCCTGGCGACAACATCTCCGGCGCCACCCTGTCGGCCCAGCTGGTGACCAACAACATCACCATCAACACGGCCGGCGCCGGCACCGGCAACGGCGACATCTTCGTCAACGACGCGATCACCTGGTCGGCCAGCGGCGCACCCACGACGCTGAGCCTGATCGCCGACCGCAACGTCGAGATCAACGCGGCGATCACCGCGACCAACGGCAACCTCTCGGTGTGCTGCGGCCAGGACATCAATGTCAACGCCGCGATCACGCTGACCAACGGCAGCC
>CAZXTV010000225.1:0-3703 GCA_964643705.1 uncultured Arenimonas sp.
GCGCCGGGGTGCGATGACAGCAGGTGCCCGGCGGTGGCGTACATGTCGGCCAGCAGGTTGCGCGCGTAGAAGGGCACGCGGTAACGCACCCTGGGCGCCGGCGCGTCGCCCATGAGCTGGCGGAACCACAGGTAAGGGAAGTCCACCCCCGACGCCATCGCCAGCGGCAGCGACCCCCAGAAGCGCGCGTTCACCTCCAGCAGCACCTTCTGCCCGCTCGCGTCGTCCACCCGGTACTCGAACATCGCCACGCCCTCCAGGCGCGAGGCACGGCACAGGGCCACGGTCATGGCCTCGAGCTCCGGGTCGACGAATTCGCTCTTGCGGTAGCTGCTGCCGCCGCCGTCCACCGGCTCGCGCACCCGCCGATGCTGGAAGGCCTGGCTGACCTCGCCCCCGTGTGCCAGCACCGACACGCCGACCCCCGTGCCCTCGCTGTGCCCCTCGACCAGGAAGGCCTGCGGGTCATCCAGCGTGTCCAGCACCGCCTTCAGGGCCGCCACCGTCCGGCAGACCTTGACGTTGCGCCGGCTGTCGATGGCGTGCATCACGTAGGACTGCCGGGGCTTGACGTACAGCGGCAGGCCGAACTCGCGCGCCAGCGCACCGGCCTCGTCGTCGGCTGCCAGCACGCGGCCCGGCGACACCGGCACGCCATGGTCCAGCGCCAGGCGCCGCGTGTTGCCCTTGTCGAAGAAGGCTTCCAGCGCCGCATCGCCGGGCAGGGCGATGCGCAGGTGCGCGAGCCGGCCCCGGAAGTGGTGCAGCGGGATGATGGTGCGGTCGTCGCAGGGGATCAGCACGTCGGGGCGGACCGCGTCGCACAGCGCGAGCAACCCGGCCAGCCAGCCCTCGGCGTCCAGCTGCAGCGGCGGCAGCCGGTGAACGGCGCTGACGTAGCGCGAACTCAGGGCGACCGACGAGAAGTCGAACGGGACGACGTGCACCGACACGCCCTGCCGGCCCAGCGAGCGCACCACACCCAGGAAGGAGCGGGTGTCGCTTCCGAAGACCAGGGCGCTCAGGCTCATCGACGCATCCGGTGGCATCGCGGGGTGGGTGGCAGTCTTGTTCGGTGGGATCTGCGTCGTGCAGGCTTGTGGTTGCACTCGGCCGTGAGGTCGGATGGAAGCGGCCGTTGCGACCAAGCAAGGATTAGACCGCAGGCGTCGGCCTGATCCCGCCTAGCTTGCGAGTGATTGTTCACGCCAGCCCGTCGCGCGGTCGGCCGGTCGGGGCGCCTGCTTTCCGGGAAACCCGGCTTCGGCGGGCAGGGCTCAGAGGTCAGTGTCCAAGGGCTGGCTCAGGCTGAGGGCCGGGGCGCCCGCGGTCTCCCGATTCGCCATCTTCATGGGCCGCAATCCGATAGGTCACCGCGGTCAGCGCGATCAGGATGTAGGGCAGGTCGATGTACACCATGCTCACGGCAGCCCCTCCGACGAGGTAGGCGACCATGGCAAGAGAAAGCATTGTCGTCAGGTCCGCCGCCCATTGGACGGATGCGCCCTTTGCCTTGACCAGCCGGCGTGTCCGGCGCGCCATCACGAAGGGCGACAGCATCAGGGCCAGGAAGATGAAGAGCCCGACGAATCCCATGTTGCCCAGCACCTCGAAGTAGATGCTGTGCGCGGCCAGCGGTATCTCGGCAAAACCGGGAATGAAGGAGCCCAGGAATCCGTCGCTGTAGAGGTACTTCTCGAACAAGGGTCGACTTTGCACCGCAAAGTGCCCGCCACCCTCGAGTGGGTGATCCATGGCGATGGCGCTCGCCCGCTTCCAGGCCGTCATGCGCCCGCCGAACGAGGCGTCCTCTCCGGCGGTCTGGATGGTCTCCATGCGCTCGAACCAGCGCTCGGGCGCGTAGCTGACGACGAGCACGGCACCCACCGCGACGGCGGCGATCCCGACCATTCGCCTGCGACTGCGCAGGATGAGCCACAGACCCAACGCCAACAGCGCCACCAGCCCCCCGCGCGACTGCGACGAGATGACAGCGAGGATGAGGAGAACGATGACGCCACCGAGCGTCACCCGGGCCAGGCGGTGCCTCAACTGCGTGAAGAGGTAGATGGCCAGCGGCAGGCACATCACCATGTAGACGGCGAAGTAGTTGCGATCGCCCATGCGCGCATTGCCCTGGGAGATATGGCCGCCGCCGCTGGCCACGAACTTCAGGCCTTCGATCACGCCATGGGTCGCGAACGACAGGAAGATGGCCAGCAGGAGCACGCGCACGCGGGTCCGGTTGGTCACCAGCATCGGCATCAGCAGGCAGAAGAGCACGATCTTGAGGAGGTCCTCGGCGGCCACCTGGTTCCTAGGCAGGTCCGGATAGGCCAGCAAGGCAACGATCACGCCGTGCACCCCGAACGCGCCCAACCAGAGTCCGACGGCGCCCTGCGGCTGGTTCAGGCGCAGGTGCGGGTCGCGCTTGAACAGGACGAGGAACAGGGTTATCAATGCGAAGAGCTGCACGTACTGGACGCCGCCCATGAAGCCGTACATGTAGCTCTGCGGCCCGAACAGGCTGGACCAGCCCCACAACAGGTATGCGGCGAACGCGTTGCGCAATGCCAGCCCCATCAGGGGCAGCATCATCAGCACCATCGCCAGGTCACGCACGGACGATTCTCTTGTTCTTCTTGGGCGGCACCGGGTCGTCCTTGAACGCCAGCCACCCCAGGTACGCCGGTTCCTTGCGCTTGTACGAGCGGTCCAGCCGCCACAGCATCCAGAGGATGAGGCCGATCTGAAAGAAGACGATGAGCGCGACGATCATGGTGGCAGCACCGTTCGGAAGAGGTCGAGCTGGCCCTGGCTGGTGCCGGCCCACGAGAACCCCTCGGCATAGGCCCGCACCGCCGCCGCCGCCGGCCGCGCGCCCAGCAAGCGCCGCATCGCCGCCACCAACGCCCCCGGCGACCGCTCGTCCATCAGCACCCCCGCCGCCGGCCCCTGCACCACCTCGGGCGTGCCCCAGATGGCGGTAGCCACCACCGGCGTGCCGCAGGCCATCGACTCCAGCAGCACGTTGGCCCAGCCCTCGCGGCTGCTGCACAGCAGCGACACGTCGGCGGCGCTGTACCACCAGCGCAGGTCGGCGTTGTCGACGGCGCCGACGAAGCGCACGCGGTCGGCCACGCCCAGGCGCTGCGCCAGTGCCTGCAGCGCGGCGCGCTCGGCGCCCTGGCCGACGATGCACAGGCGGACGTCGGGCATCTGCGCCAGCGCCTCGACAGCGATGTGGTGGCCCTTGCGTTCGATCAGATGCCCCACCGACAGCAGCATCGTGCCCGCGGCCGGCAGGCCCAGCCGCGCGCGCGCCTGGTCGCGCGGCTCGGGGCGGAAGCGCTCCAGGTCGACGCCGTTGCGCAGCACGTGCAGTTTGGCCGGGTCGGCGCCCAGCGCGGCCAGGCGATCCATCAGCGCCTGGCACACGCCGATGGACGCGGCGGCCTGGTCGGCGGTTTCCAGGATGCGCCGGCGCGGCGCGGGATAGTCGGGGATCAGGTTCAGGTCGGTGCCTCGGGCGGTGACGACGAAGGGCTTGCCCAGCCGCCGCGCAATGATGCCGGCGGCCACGCCGTCGGGATAGTAGTAGTGCGCGTCGATGAGGTCGAAGTCGAAGCCTTCGGCCAGCAGCTTCTGCACCGCCGGCCAGGCGGCGCGCGCGATGCTGGCCGGCGCCATGTTCATGCCCACC
>CAZXTV010000226.1:0-3670 GCA_964643705.1 uncultured Arenimonas sp.
CGAGCAGGCGGTGCTCTGGTACACGTACTTCCAGGACGGTACGCCGACCTGGTACTACATGCAGGCCCCGCAGCCCGGTGCCAACGGCAGCTGGAACACGCCGATCTATCGCGCGGCCTGGAACGGTTCGTCCAACCATCTGGTCAAGGTGGGCGACGCGGTGATCAGCGCCGCGTCCGACAGCCAGTTCAGCTTCGCCTACAACCTCGACGGTTTTACCGGCGTCGAGGCCATGGACGCCTTCCTGGTCGGTTGCCCGTCCATCAACGGGTCGCCGGTGGATGCCAGCGGCAACTGGTTCGACCCGGCGCGCGCCGGAAGTGGTTACAGCATGCAGCTGCACCCGAACTACGAGTTCTTCGCGGCCTTCATCTACGACGACCTGGGGCTGCCGCGGTTCCTGGCCGCCGAACGGGGCGGCGCCTTCAATGCCGCCGCCAACACCATCCAGCTCGACCAGCTGCAGGGTTTCCCGCCCCTGGGCACGCATGCGGCCCCGGTTCGTTCGCCGGTGGGCACGCTCAGCCGCCAGTTCACCGCCAATGCCCTGACCGGCATCAACGTGGCCGCGACCTTCGGCAACGGCGTCGCGGGCACCTGGAACGTCAACGACGCGGTGGTGCCGCTGGGTGGCACGCAAGGCTGCCCCTGATCCCTGGCCGCCGGGCCGGTAACCCTGGAAGCGGCCTTCGGGCCGCTTCTTTCGTATGATCGGGCTGTCCCTCGAACTGGAAGCGAAGATGCGATTGGAAACCAAACTGCCCAAGGTCGGCACGACCATTTTCACCGTCATGTCCCAGCTGGCGCTGGAGCACAAGGCAGTGAACCTGGGGCAGGGCTTCCCGGACTTCGCCGTGCCGCAGCGGCTGGTGGATGCGCTGGCGCGGGCGATGGCCGACGGCCGCAACCAGTACGCGCCCATGCACGGCATCCCGGCGTTGCGCCAGGCGATCGCCGCCAAGACCGCGCGCTGCTACGCACGCGAGGTCGATCCCGATACCGAGGTCACGGTCACCAGCGGTGCCAGCGAGGCGATCTTCGACGCCGTGCTTGCCGTGGTGCGGCCAGGCGAGGAAGTGATCGTTCTCGATCCGTGTTACGACTGCTACGAACCGGCGATCGACCTGGCTGGCGGCGTGGCGGTGCACGTTCCGCTGGACCCGCAGGATTTCACCGTGGACTGGCAGCGGGTGCGCGACGCGATCACCCCGCGCACGCGCATGCTGATGATCAACAGCCCGCACAACCCCTCGGGTGCGATGCTTACCGAAGGGGACATGCGCGAGCTGGCCAGCCTGCTGCGCGACACCGACATCGTGCTGCTGTCGGACGAGGTCTATGAACACATCGTCTTCGACGGCGCCCGCCATGAAAGCGTGCTGCGCCATCCGGAGCTTGCCGAACGCGCCTTCGTGGTGTCGAGCTTCGGCAAGACCTACCACTGCACCGGCTGGAAGGTGGGTTACGCGGTGGCGCCGCCGGCGCTGACCGCCGAATTCCGCAAGGTGCACCAGTACAACACCTTCTGCACCTTCGCCCCGGCCCAGTACGCGTTCGCCGAGATGATCGAACGCGAGCCTTCCCACTACGAAGAGCTCGGCGTGTTCTACGAAACCAAGCGCGACCGCTTCCGCGAACAGCTGCAGGGCACCCGGCTGCGGCCGCTGCCGGTCCCCGGGGGTTATTTCCAGCTGGTCGACTATTCGGCGGTGAGCGACCTGTCCGACGCCGACTTCTGCCGCTGGCTGACCGTCGAGAAGGGCGTGGCGGCGATCCCGCTGTCGCCGTTCTACGCGCGCCCGCCCGAAGGCCAGCGACTGGCACGCCTGTGTTTCGCCAAGGAAGCGGCGACGCTGGACGCGGCGATCGAAAGGCTCGGGGCGCTCTGACCATGGACGACCTGCGGGTATCCCTGGTCCAGGGCGATACGCTCTGGCACGACCCGGCCGGCAACCGTCGTTTGTATGCCGGCATGATGGCGCCCCTGGCGGGCCAGACCGACCTGGTGCTGCTGCCGGAAACCTTCACTTCGGGTTTCAGCAACGAAGCCCTGTCGGAGGCCGAAACCATGGACGGCCCCACCGTCGCCTGGCTGCGCGACCAGGCCCGGGCGCTGGACGCGGTGGTCACCGGCAGCGTGCAGGTCCGGGAAGGCGAGGGCGTCTACAACCGCATGCTGTGGGCCACGCCCGACGGCGAACTGCGGCACTACGACAAGCGCCACCTGTTCCGCATGGCGCGCGAACACGAACGTTACGCCGCGGGCCGCCGACCGATCACGCTTGAACTCAAGGGCTGGCGGGTGCGCCCGCTGGTCTGTTACGACCTGCGTTTCCCGGTGTTCATCCGCAACCGTTTCGACGCCGAGGCACCGGGGCGCTTCGACTACGACCTGCTGCTGTTCGTGGCCAACTGGCCGGCGCCGCGGCGGCACGCCTGGCGCACGCTGCTGATGGCCCGGGCCATCGAAAACCTGGCCTGCGTGGCGGCGGTGAACCGCGTCGGCAGCGACGGCAACGGCATCGCCTATGCCGGCGACAGCGTCGTGCACGACTTCCTGGGCATGGCGCAGGTGGAGCTGGGCGACCAGCCGCAGGTGGCGACCGCCATCCTGTCGGCGGCGCGACTGGCCGAACACCGCGAACGTTTCCCGGCCCAGCTCGACGCCGACCGGTTCAGCCTGCTCGACTGATTCAGCGGCTGGCGGCGACCATCACGCGCTTGCCGTAACGCAGCTGTTCGTAGCCATCCGGCGGCACCGGCAGCAGACGCACGTCGCGGAAACCGACCTTGCGCAGCACCCACAGCAGGGCCTCGAGGCTGGGCACCAGGCAGATGCCGGTGGTGGAGGTCTCGGGACCGTGGGTTTCGTCGGTTTCATCGACGATGGCGAAGTTGCCCATCATCGGTTTGACGAAGGTGTGGTGGCCATAATCGAGCGGCCCCGAGAGGTTGGGCGCGATCTGGGTTTCCACCAGGCACAGGCCGCCGTCGGCGGTCAGCGCGTGGGCGGTGCGCAGCGCCCCGACCGGGTTTTCGAGGTGGTAGACCAGGCCCAGGCACAGCACCAGGTTGGCGCGGCCGGTGGCGGCGGCGTCGAGCGAATGCACGTCGGCCTGCTCGAACCGCAGGTCGCGGCCACAGCCGGCGGCAGCAAGGTGCGCGTGTTCGACGTGGTCGGCGCGGGCGTCGAAACCGCGCACCTCGCCAAAGCCCAGGTCCTGCACCTGGTGGGCGAACCAGCCCTCGTGGCAGGCCAGGTCGATGGCGCGCAGCGTTTCGCGCGGCAGGTCGCCGAAGTGCGACTGCACGGCTTCCCGCAGCATCGCCAGGCGCGTCGTGTGCACGGGCGCCACGTCCGGCGGTGGATAGGTGGGCACCGTGCGGCCGGAAACCAGCCGGAACGGATAGAACCATTCCCGGGCCAGGCAGCGCGCCTCGACGTCGGTCATCGGTCAGTCGTCCGAGGGCAGGCCTTCGGGGCGCTTGGGCTTGAAGCCGCGCGGGCCACCGCCGGGCTTCTGGCCGCCGCCGCCACCGGGGCGGCGTGGCCCGCCCGGCTTCTTCGGGCCGCCATAGGGGCTGGCGCCGGCATTGCCGCCGGGCTTGCCGCCCGCGCCCGGCCGGCCCGCGCCAGGTCGGCCGGCACCGGGCCGGCCGCCACCGGGCT
>CAZXTV010000227.1:0-3643 GCA_964643705.1 uncultured Arenimonas sp.
GCGCATGCCGCTTCCAGGCCTTGAACGGCAGCCGCAGCAGCCACCACAGCGCCCACAGCGCAAACCACAGCAGGCCCCAGGCGACCACGAAGTAGGCCAGGGTCGTCGTATAGGTCAGGCCGCGGTAGCGCACCACCACGTCGCCAAGGTCCTGCGAGAACCAGTGCCAGGCCAGCGCGCCCAGCACCGCCAGCGCCAGCCACCACAGCAGGCTGCGGTAGAGGTTCACGGCGTGGCGTCCCGTCCGCGGCGCAGGTCGCGCAGCTGCTGCAGGGCGGCGCCGGCATCGGGCAGGGCCGGCGACAGGGGTCGTGCGGCCAGCGCCTGCAGGCGTTCGCGGCGCTCGCGCAGCAGGGCGTCGTCGGCGTAAAGCCGCAGCAGCCACTGGTCCACCCGCGTCAGGCTGGCGCGGAAGGCGGCTTCGTCGCGGCGTTCGAGCGCCGTGCGCGCCAGGGCCAGTTCAAGCGCCAGCGTCGCTTCGCCGGTGGCGCGGTCGGCAGGCGAGATGAGGTCCTGGCTGGTGCTGGGCCGCACCTGCACGAGCGCATCGAGGATGCGCTGCCAGCGGGAGTCGCCGTCGTCGGCGGCCGGGGGTGCCCCGGGCGCGCGGCTCGACAGGCGCGGCAGCGTGGCCTGCAGCGCGTCGAGTTCGCCGGCGGCTTCGTCGCGCGGATCCACGGGCAGCGCGCGCAGCGCCGAGATTTCCTGCGCCAGGGTCTGGCGCAGGCTGATGAACTGCGGGTCGGTCATCGCCGCCAGCGCCTGCTGCGCCAGCACCAGCGAACGGATCGCGCCCTGGGTGTCGCCGGCCACCGCCAGGCGCGCCTGGGCCAGGCCAAGCAGCAGTTCGACTTCGTCCAGGCGCAGCGCTTCGGCGCCTTCGGCGGCCTGCGACGTGACTTCGCGCAGGTTGTCTTCCAGGATCGCCGCGCGCTGGCCCAGGCCCAGCACCTCTTCACGCAGCAGGCCGGTGCGGCCTTGGGTATCGCCCAGGCGCTGTTCGATCGTCTGCTGGTTTCGCCGCAGCGATGCCGTGGCCTGTTCGGTCTCGAGCAGGCGGGCGTCCAGGGCTTCGGGGCTCAGGTCGGGGCCGGTGTCGGCGGTCTGCGCCGGCTGCGACCACCACCACCAGCCGGCGGCGGCGACCAGCGCAAGCAGCACCAGTGCCAGCAGCCAGGCCAGGGGACCGGCGCCACGGCGTCGGCGGGTATCGGAAGGATCGTCGTGCTCGGTGTCCACGGGGGCATCAACTCGGTAATCGCCGCCATGCTACCGGAAGCGACCCTGGCCAACATCGCCGGCCAGCGCGTCGATCATCGTCGCCGGGGCCGCACCGGGGGCCAGCACGATCGCCTGGAAACCCAGGCCGGCCAGGTGCGCCGCCAGCCGGGGGCTGCTGGCGACCGCGGGCCGGGCCAGCAGCACCCGGCGGCCAGCCTCGTCCAGGCGTTGCCACAGCCCGTCGAAGGCTTCCAGGCTGCTGACCAGCAAGGCGCTTTGCGAAGGCAGCTTGCGCAGCGTGCGCAGGCGTCCGGCCGTGGGGTGCAGGGCCTCGCGCCGGTAGACATTGGCGCGGTGTACCCGCGCCCCGCGCTGGGCCAGGGTTTCGGCGATCAGGCCGCGCCCGCCCGGCGCGGTGACCAGGCCCACGGCATCCAGCGGCGCCTGCAGTTCGGGCAGGTCCAGCAGGGCCTCCGAGTCGGTGCCGGTGTCGGGCACGCGCACGTCTACTATGCCGGCCCGCTTCAGGGATTTCGCGCTGGCCTCGCCCAGGGCCAGCCAGCATTGGCCCGGCGCCGCGCAGAGCGGCAGCTGTCGGCGCGCGAACAGCACCGCGGCGGGGCTGGTGACGATGACCACCGGGCAGGCCAGCGCCGCCTGCAGCGCCGGCCCCGCGGACTGGGGGCGCAGGGCCAGCGTGGAAATCGAAAGCGTGCGCGCGCCCAGGGGCGTGGCCGCATGCCGCACCGGCGCGTGGCTGCCCGAGGGTCGCAGCGAGATGACGTACCATCCCGCCAGCGTTGGTGCGGACCTGGCCTTGTCCATGCCGCCAGCTTGGCACAGCCCCGGGGAAACGGCACCGCATGACCCAGATCGACGAACTCAACGCCCATTACGATGCCATGCCGCCCGTGCGGGCCATGCAGGCCCGGGCCGTGCACTACGACGGCCAGGTGCTGCGGCTGCAGGCCCCGCTGTCGCACAACGTCAACGACAAGGCCTGCGCCTTCGGCGGCAGCCTGGTCAGCCTGATGACCCTGGCCGGCTGGGGCCTGGTGACCCTGAAGCTGCGCGAGGCCGGCATCCGGGCCGAGGTCTACGTGGCCGACAGCCAGGTCCGTTACCTGGCGCCGCTGTATGCCGACCTCGAGGCCAGCGCCCGCCTGGCCGACGGCGTCGACTGGGCGGCCGTGCTGCAGGCCTGGCAGGTGCGCGGCCGCGCCCGCGTCGGCATCACCGCTTCGGTGGCCGGCCCGGACGGGGTCGTGGTGGCCGACCTGCAGGGCCGTTTCGCCGCGCTTGGGCCCGCCTGAAACGCCGGGCCCCGCCTGTGCATAATGGCCCCATGAAACCGACCCTTCGTTTTCCGCGAACCGGCCTCGTCCTGGCCCTGGTCCTGGTGCTGGCCGCCTGTGCCAGCAGTGGCCAGCGCAGCCCGCGCGACCAGATGCTCTACGACTACGTCAGCGCCGTGCGCTGGAGCGATTTCGACGCGGCGGCGCGGTTCCTCGACCCGCAGCTGCTCGAACGCGAGCCGATGACCGACCTCGACCGGGAACGCTACCGCCAGTTCCAGGTCTCCGGTTACGACGTGAAATCCGCCAGCGAACCGACCGAGGGTGAGTACCAGCAGGTCGTGGAGATCCGGGTGATCAACCGCCACACCCAGATCGAGAAGGTCCTCACCGACCGCCAGCGCTGGCGCTGGGACCCGGAAGCCAAGCGCTGGTGGCTGGCCAGCGGCCTGCCCGACCTCGACGCCGCCCGCTGACCGGTTTGGCCGCCGGGGCCGTGGGCCGCATAATGCCGGCCCCCACGCCGACCTGAAGCGCCGTCCATGGATCGCCTGATCGATTTTTTCCAAGCCAACCTGCTGCTGTCCCTGGCCCTGCTGGGCCTGACGCTGGCCCTGGTGTTCACCGAAGTCGCCCGGCTCTTCCGCGGCTTCAAGGGCATCAGCCCCTCGCAGCTGACCCACCTGATCAACCACGAAGACGCGCTGGTGCTGGATATCCGCGGCCAGGGCGACTTCGAGAAGGGACACATCATCGGCTCGCGGCACCTGCTGCCCAGCCAGGTCGATCCCGAAGGCAAGCTGCTCGCCAAGGCGAAGGAAAAGCCCGTTGTGGTGGTCTGCGCCGCCGGCATGACCGCCACCGGCGTGGCCTCGCGGCTGGTGAAGGCCGGGTTCAAGCAGGTCAGCGTGCTCGAAGGCGGCATCGGCGCCTGGCAGCAGGCCAGCCTGCCGCTGGCCAAGGGCAAGGCCTGAGCCCTTCTCCCGGCGGTTTCGCCCGGCCCCGGCCGGCATGCGATAATCGCCGGTCTTTCATCGTCTTCTTTACCGGAGTTCCACCATGGCCGAGCAGAACAACGGCATCGCCCCCGCCGCCACGAACGACCAGCAGGCGCAGTTCACCATCCA
>CAZXTV010000228.1:0-3640 GCA_964643705.1 uncultured Arenimonas sp.
CTCCTACAGAGGGCGGAATCAGCTGGTCTGGCGCAGGTAGGCAACGAAGGCGTCGGGGTCCATCGGCGGGCTGAACAGGAATCCCTGGCCGGTGCGCACGCCCAGCCCCAGCAGGAAATCGCGCTGGACGCTGCTTTCCACGCCCTCGGCGACCAGGTCCAGGCCCAGGGCCTGGGCGATGCCGGCGACGGCCTGGCAGATGGCGGCGTCGGATTCATCGCCCGGCACGCCCTGCAGGAAGGCCTGGGCCAGCTTCAGGCCGTGGATCGGCAGCCGGCGCAGGTAATTGAGCGCGCTGTAGCCTTCGCCGAAGTCGTCGATCGTGAGCACCACGCCGAGCTTCTGGAGGCCGTCGAAGGTGCGGTGGGTGTCGGGCGCATCCTCGATCAGCACGCGCTCGGTGAACTCCAGCTCCAGCAGCTCACCGGGCAGCTGGTTTTCTTCCAGGCATTGCGCCACCAGCGGCACCAGGTCCTCGGTGAGGAACTGGCGATAGGAAACGTTCACCGCCATGCGCGCCGGCGCCAGCCCGGCCTTGCGCCAGGCGGCCATCTGCCGGCAAGCCGACTGGATGACCCAGGCGCCGATGCGCACGATGTCGCCGGTGGTTTCGGCGTGGTTGATGAACAGGTCGGGGCTCAGTTCGCCCAGCGCCGGATTGCGCCAGCGGATCAGCGCTTCGGCCGAACGCACGCGGCCATCGGCCAGGTTCACCAGGGGCTGGAAAACCAGCCGGAACTCCTCGTTTTCCAGGGCGCGGCGCAGCTGCGCCTCCACCTGCACGCGGTCGTGCTGCTGGCGCGCCAGTTCCGGCGTGAAGGTCTGCCAGGTGTTGCGGCCGCGCCGTTTGGCGTCGTACATGGCGGCGTCGGCGTTGTTCACCAGCTGCTGCACGGTGGCGCCGTGTTCGGGGTAGCGCGCCAGGCCGACGCTGGTGGTGATGGTGAATTCCTCGCCGGCGTAGCGGAAGCTGTCGCCGAAGGCCTGGGTGATGCGCGCGGCCAGGGCCTCGGCGGCGCCGGGGTCGGCGTGGGTGTCGGCCAGCACCAGGAACTCGTCGCCGCCAAAACGCGCCAGGATGTCGTTTTCGCCCGTGCAGCCTTCCAGGCGGCGCGCCGCGTTAACCAGCAGCTGGTCGCCGGCGGCGTGGCCCAGCAGGTCGTTGACCAGCTTGAAACGGTCCAGGTCGATGTAGACGACGGTCAGGCCTTCGCCTTCCATGACGCGGCGCTCGAGTTCGGTCAGGGCGCCGTCGCGGTTGAACAGCCCGGTCAGGGCATCGGTGCGGGCCTGGCTGCGCAGGGCTTCTTCGATCTGCCGGCGCTGGGTGATGTCCTGCAGGATGCCGGTGATGCGCTCGGTCATCGGCGCCCGGCCTTCGGACTGGCCGATCAGCCGCGCCCAGTGCGAACGGCCGTCGGGCCGGCGCAGCTGGATTTCCATGTCGAAGGCGCCGCCGTCGCGCAGCACGCTTTGCAGCGCTTCCTCGACCCGCGGGCGGTCTGCGGTGACGACCTGGGCCAGTGCGTCGTCGAGCGTGCGCGGCGGGTCCTCGCGTCGGCCAATGATGCGCAGGGCTTCGTCGGTGAGGTACAGGCGTTCGCGGCCACCGTCCCATTCCCAGCCGCCGATGCGGGCCAGGGCCTGGGTGCGCAGGAACAGGGCGCTGTCGCGCTTGAGGTCGGTGACATCGGAAAACAGGGAAATCACCCGCGAAGGCGAACTCTCGCCGGCGCGGAACTGCGGCACCGAGGTCGCCGACAACCAGGTGAGCTGCTTGCGGCCGGTGTGGTAGACGCCCATCAGGGTCGATTCGATGATGCGGCCGGTGCGCACGGCCCGCATCGACGGCAGTTCGCCGAAACGCAGCGGCCAGCCGCGGTGGTCGACCACCATCCAGTCCGTCCAGCGCAGGCTGCTGGCGATGCCTTCGTCCTCGGGCAGGCCCAGGATGCGCATCGCGGCGGCGTTGGCGGACAGCACGCTGCCGTCTTGCGCCTGCACCAGCACGCCCTTGTCCATCACTGAAAGCAGGGTGTTGAGGTTTTCCTCCGCCTCGCGCCGGCCGGTGAGGTCGCGGGCCACGGCGATGACGAACTGGTGCGGGCCGTCCTCGAACCGCGCCGAGTGCACTTCCACCGGAAAGCGGCTGCCGTCCGCGCGCTTGTTGTAGACCTCGACAACGTGCGTGCGCTTGCGCGCCAGGGTTTCGAGCACCGGCGCCATGTGGTCCGGCGGCAGGTCGGGGTTGATGACGTGGATGAGCTTGCCGACGATCTGGTCGCGCGGCAGCCCGTAGGCGAGTTCGCCGGCGGTGTTGAGGTCGATGATGCGACCGTCGGCGGCGATCAGGCTGACCGGGTCGGGCACGGCGTTGAACAACTTCTGGTAACGCAGGCTGGCCACGTCGGCTTCGCGCCGCAATCCATGCAGCATCGCCAGCAACTCCGAAAGCAGCACCGGGTCGTCGCAACCCTGGCCTTCGGCCAGCAAGGCCTCGAGCTGGGCCAGCATCATTTCGTCGTCGTGCCTGCCCTCATCCATGCGTCGCGACCCGCCGCCCCCTCGGATTTGAAGGCCGAGAATACACCGGGCCACAGAACCCGGTCAGGCCGAAGCGAGGGTGACCTTGCTGCCCGAGCCGCGGCCCAGCTTGCCGGCCAGCCAGCGGCCGGTTTCCACCAGCTTCGCCAGGTCCACGCCGGTCTTCACGCCCAGGCCGTCGAGCATGTAGACGACGTCCTCGGTGGCGACATTGCCGCTGGCGCCCGGGGCGTAGGGACAGCCACCGGTGCCGGACACGGACGAATCAAGCACCGCCACGCCGTCTTCCAGGCAGGCCAGGATGTTGGCCAGGGCCTGGCCGCGGGTGTCGTGGAAATGCACGGCCAGCGCGGCCATCGGTACTTCGGCGGCGACGGCGCGCAGCATCGCGCGGGCCTTGCCGGGCGTGCCGATGCCGATGGTGTCGCCCAGCGAGACTTCGTAGCAGCCTGCCCTGTGGAGGCGGCGCGCCACGCGCACCACGTCGGCCAGCGGCACCTCGCCCTGGTAGGGGCAGCCCAGCACCGTGGACACGTAGCCGCGCACCTTCACGCCGTCGGCGCCGGCGCGTTCGAGCACCGGCAGGAAACGTTCGATGCTCTCGTCGATCGAGGCATTGATGTTCTTGCGGTTGAAGGCCTCGGAGGCGGCGCTGAACACGGCCACTTCGGTGGCGCCGACCGCCAGGGCGCGTTCGTAACCCTGCAGGTTGGGCACCAGCACGGGGTAGGCGACGCCGGGCGCCTTGCGGATGCCGGTGAAGACCTCGGCGGCATCGGCCATCTGCGGCACCCATTTCGGGCTGACGAAGCTGGTGGCCTCGATGCAGCGCAGGCCCGTGGCCGACAGACGATCGATCAATTCGATCTTGTCGGCGGTGGGGATCATCGTCTTTTCGTTCTGCAGGCCGTCGCGCGGGCCGACTTCGACGATGCGCACGTCGACGGGCAGGCTCACGGGCCTTTCTCCCCCTGTGGGAGGGACTTCAGTCCCGATTCTTTCGGGACTGAAGTCCCTCCCACGAAGGTGACAAGCACGGCATCGGCTTCGACGAATTCGCCCTCGGCGGCCTGCACCTTTTCGACGGTGCCGGCGC
>CAZXTV010000229.1:0-3633 GCA_964643705.1 uncultured Arenimonas sp.
CCTGGATGGTGCGGCGGATTTCCTCGTCGCGGCCGATCACCGGGTCGAGCTTGCCGCTTTCGGCGAGCGCGGTCAGGTCGATGGTGTATTTCTCCAGCGCCTGGCGGTTTTCCTCGGCGTTGGCGTCGTCGACCTTCTCGCCGCCGCGCAGCCCTTCGATGGCTTTTTCAAGCGCATCCTTCTTCGCGCCGGCGGACTTGAGCGCCTGGCCGGTATCGCCCTTGTCCTCGAGGCAGGCCAGCACGAACAGTTCGCTGGCGATGAAGGCATCACCGCGCTGCTGGGCCTGCTTGTCGCTGAGGTTGAGCAGGCGCGCCAGGTCGTTGCCGACCGAGAGGTTGCCCTCCTGGCCGGACACCTTGGGCAGTTTGTCCAGCGCTTCGGCCAGCCGCTGGCGCAGGGCGGCGACGTTGACGCCGGCCTGGGCCAGCATCGGGCGCGTGCTGCCGCCGGACTGGTCGAGCAGGGCCAGCAGCACGTGCGCGGGTTCGATCAGGTTGTGGTCGCGGCCGACGGCCAGCGACTGGGCGTCGCTGAGGGCCTGCTGGAAACGCGAGGTCAGTTTGTCCATCCGCATGGGGAAGTCCTTGCAAGGCAGGGGGCGGCGGCGCGCCGCCCGATGCCTTCCAGATGGACGCCCCGGCGGGCGAATTCAAGCCTCAGAGCTTGGCCAGCTCCGCCTTGGCTTCGGCCAGGTCCGGGTCCAGGGACAGGGCCTTTTCCAGGGCCTGGCGCGCCGCGGGCTTGTCGCCGGCCAGGGCCAGCGCCTGGCCCATGCGGTACCAGGCGTGTTTGTGTTCGGGCTGGCCCGGCTGTACGGGCAACGCGAGGTAGCGCCGGAATGCCGCGACGCCCTCCTCCAGGCGCTGGCCCGACAGCACCGCGGTGCGGCCAACCTGGTACCAGGCACCGGCGGCCTTGGGGTCTTCGCGGGTCCATTCCTGGAAGATCGCGAACGCCTTGGCCCAGTCCTTGGCATCCTGGTGAATGACGCCGGCGGCCATGCGGTAGGCCACGTTGGACGGGCGGGCGGCATAGGCGGCCAGGTAGTGGCGGCGGGCGTCGTCCAGGCGTTCTTCGTACTGGGCGACACGCGCCCGGGCGTAGTGTCCGCGCGGCGGATCCCGTTGCTGGAGCTCGACGACCTGGGCCTTGGCCTTGGCCACGCTGCCGCCGACGATCGCCGGCGCCTGCAGGTAATACTCGACCAGGGCGGTGCGGGCGTCGTGCAGGGCGGGGTCGAGTTCAAGCGCACGCTCGAAGGCCCGGCGAAGCTTCGGCGCCATCGTGGCCTGGCCGAACTTGCCGACCTGGCCGATGCGGTTGCCGTAGGCATTGCCCAGCCAGAGCTGGGCCGGGCCGTAATCGGGCTCGTCGTCGGCCAGGTCTTCGGCCAGGTCCAGGGCCTGTTCGGACTTGCCGGGCTGCTGCAACAGCACGCGGATCTGCAGCACGCGCACCTCGCGGTCGTTCGGGCGCGCCTTCGCCAGTGCAGCCACCACCGCCGACGCGCGCGGGTCGCGGTCCTTGAGCAGGGCTTCGGCTTCGGCGGGTGTATTGGCCGCGGCCACCGCCGGCAGCGCCAGCGCGAGGCCCAGCAGCAGCGGCAGGAAAGATCGTGACATCGGGAAAACTCCGGTCGGGGGGATGGCGGGCGCACCTTCGCATGCGCGGTGGCCCGGACGCATCGTGCCGGAAGTCAGGACGTGCTGCGCCAGGCCAGGGTGAGCAGGCGGCCACTGCGGCCGTCGCGGCGGTGGGAATAAAAGCGCGCGGGGTCGCCGATGGTGCACAGGCCGCCGCCGTGCACGTCGGTGATGCCGAGCGCGGCCAGCCGCCGGCGGGCCAGTCCGAACAGGTCGACCCGCCAGTGGCCGGGGCGGGTGGGCACGAAAGCCGGGGCCACGCCTTCGTCGTTGCCGGCGAAGGCGTCGCACACCTCGGCGCCAATTTCGTAGCGCTCGGGGCCCGCGGCAGGACCCATCCAGGCACGCAGCCGCGCCGGGGGCGTGTGCATGGCGGCGACGGTGGCCTCCAGCACACCGGCGGCAAGCCCGCGCCAACCGGCGTGCGCCACGCCGACTTCGCTGCCGTCGATGGCCGCGAAAACCACCGGCAGGCAGTCGGCGGTGAGGATGGCGAGCACGGTGTCGGCTTGCGAGGTAATGGCGGCGTCGGCTTCGGGGAGGCTGTCGCGGCTCGGGCCCCCACCCCGGCCCTCCCCCCCAAGCGGGGGGGGGGGGAAGTCCGGGGCGCCCACCCCCGCGGGCGGGGGGGGGGTGGGGTGGGGGCCAGCGCCCACCCGCAGAACGCCGGTTCCATGAACCTGCTTCAACCAGACCGGCTCCGACGGCAGATCCAGCCACTCGGCGAAGCGTCGGCGGTTTTCCAGCACCGCCGCCGGGTCATCCCCGCAGTTCAGGCCGAAATTGAGCCGATCAAAAGGCGGCGCCGACACCCCGTCGCCGCCGCGCAGGCTGGTCAGCGCCCTTACCCCGGGCGGGGCGGGCCAGTCGGCGTCGAGCCAGGCTGGCGCCGGCACGGTCAGCCCTTGAAGGCCGCGGTGTCTTCGCGCAGGTCGCGCACCAGGGCCTGCATGTCCTCGGGCATCGGCGCCTCGTGGGCCACCGGTTCGCCGGTGGACGGGTGCGCGAAGGTCAGCTGTTCGGCATGCAGGGCCTGGCGCCGGAAGCCGTGCAGCCGGGCCACCAACGCCTCGGTGGCGGCCTTGGGCAGGCGGAAGGCGCCGCCGTAGAGCGGGTCGCCGACGATCTGGTGGCGCACGGAAGCCATGTGCACGCGGATCTGGTGGGTGCGGCCGGTTTCAAGGCGGCACTCGACCAGGGTGTGGGCGCGGAACTTCTCGCGCAGCCGGTAATGGGTGATGGCGTCGCGGCCGCCTTCCTTGACCACGGCCATGCGCACGCGGTCGGTGGGGTGGCGGCCGATAGGCGCGTTGATGGTGTTGCCCGCGACCATGGTGCCCTGCACCACGGCCAGGTACTGGCGGTGCACTTCGCGGCCGGAAAGCTGCTCGACCAGCGAGGTGTGGGCCCGCAGGGTGCGCGCGACCACCATCAGGCCCGAGGTGTCCTTGTCCAGGCGGTGCACGATGCCGGCGCGCGGCAGCTCGGCCAGGCTGGCGTCGAAATGCAGCAGCGCGTTGACCAGGGTGCCGCGCGGGTTGCCGGCACCCGGGTGCACCACCAGGCCGGCAGGCTTGTTGACCACCAGCACGTCGTCGTCCTGGTAGACCAGGTCCAGGTCGATGGCTTCGGGCAGGGCGTGGGTTTCCACTTCCATGCGCACCGAGACGGTGACCGGCTCGCCGCCGCGCACGGCTTCCTTGGGTTTCACCAGCCGGCCGTCGAGCAGCGCGTCGCCGGACTTGATCCATTCGGTCAGGCGTGACCGGGAAAAATCGGGGAACAGCTCGGCCAGAACCTGGTCGAAGCGGCGGCCGGCGGCCCCCAGGGGAATGCTGGCTTCAAGCAGTTCGCGCTCGTTTTCGTCGGTTTCGGGGGTCTGGGTCGGGGTCATGCGGGGTCCTGGGGCCTGCGGAGGGGGTCGCCCCGGGTTCATGGAGGCGACAGCGGGCTTTCCGGTATTATCCCTGAACTCGCTGCCCGCAGC
>CAZXTV010000230.1:0-3617 GCA_964643705.1 uncultured Arenimonas sp.
GAAACCGGTTCGAAGATGGACGAGGTGATCTACGAAGAGTTCAAGGGCACGGGCAACGCCGAAGTGCACCTGGACCGCCGCATCGCCGAAAAGCGCGTTTACCCGGCCATCAACATCAACCGCTCCGGCACCCGCCGCGAAGAGCTGCTGATCGAGCCGGACATGCTGCAGAAGATCTGGATCCTGCGGAAGCTGCTGCACCCGATGGACGAGCTGGCCGCGATGGAGTTCCTGCTCGAGAAGATGAAGAACACCAAGTCCAACGACGAGTTCTTCAGTTCGATGAAGCGCTAAACCCCGGCGTCTGTGGGAGGGACTTCAGTCCCGATCCGCGCCACGAAAAAGCCGGCCCCAGGGCCGGCTTTTTCGTTCCCTTGCAGGACCGGCTCAAATGCCGGGCAGCGCATCCAGGGGCGTGAGCAGCTGCAGCCGGGTGGTGGACGGCGAGCCGTCTTCGGCCAGGGCAAGCACACGCTGTTCAGCCTGGCGCGCCTGCTCCACCCAGTCCGGCACCTCCATGCGCACGGGGTAGATACGGACCCAACCGCTGCGCGGCGGTGAGAAGGCCGGTGGGTTGTACTTGATGGGCAGGTGCACCAGCGAGCCGGGCTCGATGCCGTTGAGCGTCCAGTGCTTCGCCGCCGCGGTGCTGGCGCGCGCGAACTGACCGGCGATGCGCTTGGTATGCGAACCCGGCTGCGGTCCCGTGAGGTGCAGCTGCTCGACCGCGACTTCGGTGGGCTTGCCCGCCGCGTCCACCCGCGCCACCAGGATGACCTGGGCGCCCAGGCCATTACGCGCCGCGTCGCCCGGATAAACGGGCGCGCGGAACTTAGCGCGCTCGATCGGCTGTGTTTCGGCCTCCGGATCCGGGAAATGGACGTGGCGGATCGCGAAGTGCGCGGTCTGCTTTTCATCGTCGCGCGCGGCCACCAGGGTCAGGCGCATGTCGCCGCGCGCCTGCACGGCCTGGCCATTTTCGATGATCGGCTCGAATCGCCAGGCGCGCAGCTTCTGCCGGTAGCCCTCGACCACCGGCTCGCCCATCCAGTCGGCGTCCTCCAGCTTTACGTCCACCACATGGCCCTGCGGGCTGATGGTGATCTCGCCCTCGACCGCGGTCGTGAAGAAGGCCGGCTCGGCGGATGCCACGACGGGGGCGAACAGCAGGGACAGCATCAGGCAGGCTTTGCGCATGGGACCTCCGGGAGCAGGTGACGCGCCGATTGAACCACCGGGCCCGACGCGCCCACAACCGTCCCGGACGCGGCGCATAATCGGCCCATGCACGATTCCAGCGGTTTCCTCGCCCTGTTGCTGGTGTTCCTGATCGCCGCGGTCATCGCGGTGCCGCTGTTCCGTCGCCTCGGACTGGGCGCGATCCTGGGCTACCTGGCGGCCGGCGTGGCGATCGGCCCGGACGGGCTGTCGCTGGTGCCCGACCCCGACGACGTGCTGGCTGCGTCCGAGCTGGGCGTGGTGATGCTGCTGTTCGTGATCGGCCTGGAGCTGAGCCCGGCACGGCTGTGGGTGATGCGGCGCAAGGTGTTCGGCACCGGCGGCCTGCAGGTGTTCGTGTCGGCGGCCGCCATCGCCGCCATCGCGGCGCTGGGCGTGGACGGCTGGAAGGCGCCGCTGGTGATCGGCATGGGCCTGGCGCTTTCGTCCACCGCGGTGGGCCTGCAGCTGCTGGCCGAACGCAAGGAACTGACCACCGAACACGGGCGCGTGGCCTTCGCGATCCTGCTGTTCCAGGACCTGATAGCCATCCCCCTGCTGGCGGCGATCCCGCTGCTGGGCGCG
This sequence comes from uncultured Arenimonas sp., assembly GCA_964643705.1. GTDB lineage: Bacteria > Pseudomonadota > Gammaproteobacteria > Xanthomonadales > Xanthomonadaceae > Arenimonas. The sequence goes on from CAZXTV010000230.1 coordinate 1,804, forward strand.
GCCAAGGCGCTGGAACGATCGGCGCCGCCGCTCGACAGCGTGGTGATCGCGGTCGGCGCGATCCTTGCGGTCGTGATTGGCGGGCGTTTCCTGCTGCGCCACCTGCTGCGCGTGGTGGCCAAGGCGCGTTCGGTGGAAGTGTTCACCGCCAGCGCCCTGCTGGTGGTCGTGGGCAACGCCTGGATCATGGACCAGGCCGGGCTGTCGATGGGACTGGGTGCGTTCCTGGCCGGCGTGCTGCTGGCCGAGTCGGAGTTCCGGCACGAACTCGAATCGCATATCGAACCGTTCAAGGGCCTGTTCCTGGGCCTCTTTTTCATCGCCATCGGCATGAGCATCGACCTGGACGTGATCGCCGAGCAGCCGGCGCTGATCGCCGCCGGCGTGCTGGGCCTGCTGGCGCTCAAGATCGCGGTGCTGCTGGCGGTGGGGCGCTTGACCGGCGGCCTGGACTGGCGGCAGGCCGTGCAGCTGGGCGCCGTGCTGGCGATGGGCGGCGAGTTCGGCTTCGTGGTCTTCTCCGAAGCCCTGAAGGCCGGGCTGATGGAGGCTGAACTGCGCGACCAGCTGTTCGTGGTCATCGGCCTGTCCATGGCGGCGACGCCGCTGATCCTGCTGGTGGTGTCGCGCTGGCTGCGCGAACACCCTTCGCAGGCAAAAGAGCGCGAACCCGACGACATCGACCACGAACACCCGCGCGTGATCATCGCCGGCTTCGGCCGCGTCGGGCAGATCGTCGGGCGCATGATGCGCGCGCAGAAGATCGCCTTCACGGCGCTTGAAAACAGCGCCGACCAGGTGGACGTCTCGCGCCGCTTCGGCACCAAGATCTACTACGGCGACCCGGCCCGCGCCGACCTGCTGCGCGCGGCGCACGCCGACCGCGCCGAGGTGTTCGTGCTGACCACCGACGACCCGGAAATCAACGTGCGCACCGCGCGCCTGGTCAAGCGCATGTACCCGCACCTGAAGGTGTTCGCCCGCGCGCGCAACCGCCAGCACGCGTTCCGGCTGATGGACCTGGACGCCGACGCCACCCGCGAAACCTTCCACTCGAGCCTGGTGATCGGCCGCAGGGTGATGGAAGCCCTGGGCGTGCCGGCGGAAGAGGCCGAGCGCAACACCGAACGTTTCCGCCAGCACGACGAACAGCTGCTGCGCCGGCAGTACCTGGTCTACGACGACGAGGCCGCGCTGGTGGCGTCCTCGCAGGAAGCCCTGGTGGACCTGGAAACCCTGTTCGAGGCCGACCAGAGCCCCGACGAAGCCGCCGAAGACGACGGCGACGCCGGGCGTTAGCCCGGCCCCTCGTCCCGTTCGCGCAGGAACCGCGCCAGCGACGGCGGGCCGGCGCGGCCCGGCTCGAACTCGGCGGCGACGTCCACGAAACCCCGCAGCACCGCCAGGTCGTGCGGCGTGCGCCCCAGGGCGTCACGGGCCTGGCGGTCGGCGCCCTCGCGCAGCAGGCGCTGAACCACGCGCGCCAGTCCGTGCATCGCGGCCAGGTGCAGGGGCGTCAGCCCGCGATGGTCGGCCGCATCGAGGGCAACACCTTCGGCCAGCAGGCGCTCGAGCCCGGCCAGCAGCACGTCTTCGTCGCAGGCGGTGCCGGGTTCGGCGCGGGCGCCGAGCAGCAGCAGCAGCGGCGTCTGGCCGGTGGCATTGGCCGCATCCGGTTCGACGTCGGCCAGCAGCAGGATGTCCACCAGGGCCAGCACCCGCTGGCGGTCGCGCGATGAAAACGCATGCAGGGCCGCACAGTGCAGCGGCGACAGGCCCTGGGCGTCGCGCGCCTCGGGGTCGGCGCCGTGGGC
>CAZXTV010000231.1:0-3600 GCA_964643705.1 uncultured Arenimonas sp.
CATCGCCTTGGTCGGCGTCACCTTGATCTTTCCCGCCGGTGCCTGGCGGTGGTAGTCGAGGGCGGCGAGCTTGAAGTCTTCTTGTTCGGACATGGGGTCGGTAGGTCTCGTGCCGCGCATGGACGCCGGCGAACTGGGCCCTCGATTCTAACGGCCCGTCGCGACGGTTGCCGACGGCCCCGTATGGCTGCGGCTGGCAAGGGCCGTCCCGGGCGGCCAGAATGTCGTTTTGCCGCGACGCCCGACCATGCGCAGGCTGCACGATGCCCGGCCACGGCTGCACCCCCTTGCGCTGTTGCTGGTGCTGGTTGCGCTGCAGTGGCTGCTGGTGGACAACCCCGGTTATTTCAGCCACGACGAACTTGAGTGGGGCGCACGTGCCGACGTGGCGCACTGGCGCGCCCTGCCCTGGATGGCCTGGACCGACGTCTCGGCGCTGCAGTGGCGGCCGCTGACCTTCAACCTGTGGCTGCTGCTTTCCTATGGACTCTTCGCCTGGCCGCAGGCCATGCACCTGGCCTGGGTGCTGGCCGGAAGCGGGGTGGCGCTGGCCCTGGGCGGGCTGGTGATGCGGCTGGGCGCCTCGCCGGCCGTGGCGCGCGGCGCGGCCGTGCTGTTCACGCTGAGCCCCTACGTGGCCTACGTGCACGGCTGGACCGCCACCCTGGCCGACCTGCTGTGGCTTGGGCTGGCGCTGGCGCTGGCACATGGCTGGCTGTCCGGGAAGGCGCGCGGCTGGCGGGCGCCGGCGTTCATCGCCCTGGGCCTGGGGCTGACGGCGCTGGCGCTGCTGGCCAAGGAAGCGGCGCTGGCGATGCCGGCCCTGCTGGCCCTGGCCTGGGTGCTTCGGCCCGGCGAGCGCGGCCTGGGCTGGGTGGCGCTGGGCAGCGGCGTGGCCGGGCTAGTTTACCTCGCGCTGCGGCTGGACGTGCTGCTGGCGCCGGACCCGACGCACGCCTACGCCTTCTCGCCGCTGTCGGCGCCGCGGCACTGGCTGGCCTACTGGCTGTTCCCGCTGCGACCTTCGGCCCTCGAAGTGGCTGGCTTCTGGAATGCCTCGCTGGCACAGCGGCTGGCAACCGGGCTGCTGTGGCTGGCGCTGGTGGCATCGGTCGCGCGGCGTTGCCCGCGACTGGCGCTGGCGCTGGTGGTCGGGGGCACGCTTGCGCTGGCCCCGGCGCTGCCGCTGGGCATGGCGGCGAACCAGTACGCCTATGGCTTCTCCGCCTGGTGCGTGGGCTGCCTGGCGCTGGCCTGGCCCAGGCTGCGACGGCCAGGGCGCGTGCTGCTGCTGGTGGTGGCCCTGGTCTCGAGCTGGCACGGCATCAACGTGCAGCGCGGAATGCGTGACGCCGGGCAGCGCCAGGCGCAATTCCAGCCCGCGCTCCTGGCGGCGCTCGACGCCCAGCCCCAGGGCCTGCGACTGCGCGCCCCTGCGAACCACGGCTGGCTGTTCCGCCGCCTGGGCCAGGCAAACGTCCGCGACCGTCGCGGTGAAGCGATAGGCAACCGCCTGCAGTGGGTAGGCCCCGACGAACCAGCCGATTACGAGGTCACCGAGGAAGGCCACCTCCGGCCCCTGCCCTGACCGGCTCCAGAGCCCCCGAGCGCACTACCCCCGTGGGAGGGACTTCAGTCCCGATGCTCTTGCGCCCAGGGCATCGGGACTGAAGTCCCTCCCACAAGGGGCATTCGCGCTTTACAGGCCCAGCACCAGGTCGTCGGCGTCGACGCGGTCCAGGCGGATGCGGTTGGCGAACAGGGAGAAGGCCAGCATGCCGGCCAGGCCGGCGGCGCGCTGCACCCAGGGCGGCTGGTACAGCGGTTCGGCCAGGGCGCCGGCTTCAAACATGGGTTCCAGCGCGAACACGTCCTGCAGCGTCATCTTGCCGGCGAACAGCAGCCGCGTCAGGCGCAGCCGGCGGTGGCGCAGGCACCAGCGGAAGAAGGTGTGCACGCTCAGCAGCCCGTGCAGGTAGACGGTGTCCTTGGTGAAGGCCGCGCCACCGGTGGTGGGCACGCCGCGGAACACGCGCTGGGTGGACGCGAAGCTGTCGGCTTCGGTCTGGCCGGCATCCAGGAAGAAACGGAAGACTTCGATGAAATCGGCGCCGTGCATGGCCATGTGGATGGCGACGATGCGCAGGCTGATGCGCTTGAGCCGTTCGATGTCGATCGCGCCCGTCACCAGTTCGGCGAAGGTCGCCAGGCCTTCCTGGGTGGCCGTGACCCGCGGCGAGGTGCGCGCCAGCGACTTGAAGTGCGGCTGTTCGCGGCCGTTGAGGCCGGTGAGCGTGTGCACGAAGGCTTCGTGTTCAAGCAGCTGGTGGCGGTCGTATTCGCTGAAACCGGTGCCGCTGCGCAGGCGGATGCGGGTGGGGCCGGCGGCGGCCTTGGCGATCAGGTCCGGGTCGAGTTCCACCGACACCGCGTGGTGCACGAAGAACCGGTCCATCGCCAGCTGCAATTCGGCCTGCACGGTCTGCGCCGACAACACGTAGTCGGCTTCTGCGACGTGCAGCTCCTGGTCCAGTTCGTCGGCGAAGCCGATGAAGTGCCGGGCCGCGTCGAGGTTGCTGGGCCCGTCGCCGGGAAGGATGTCGCCCGGGCGGCCGAACAGGCGCACGGAGTGTTCGGTGACTCCCGGCGTGCCGACCGCTTCGAGCAACTGGGTCGCCACCGACCAGCTTTCGGCGGTGCGGCGCAGGTACAGGCCCAGCGGTTCGTCGGCATCCGCGGCTTCGAAGATCGCCGCCAGTTCGGTGCGCACGTCGGCCAGGTCGGGCACCGCGTAGCGCACCTGCGGCAGCACCGACCGGCCACTGCGCCAGGCGGCCAGGAAATCCTGCTGCACCGTCTGCGGCCAGCTCACCGCCTGCAGCAGCCGGAGCCCGCGCACCGCCGCCACCAGGCGTGCGTCGAGCGCGGCGTGGTGTTGCAGCGTTCGTGGGTCCAGGGCCATCAGCGGCGGCCGTACTTGTCCTTGGGCCGCTTGCTGGGCGAATTGCCGGCGGCCCGGGCTTCGGCCTTGCGCTCGGCCATGGACGTGGCGGCGGCTTCCATTTCATCGCGCAGTTTGGCGAAGTTGGCGTAACGCGCTTCGTCGAGCGTGCCGTCCTCGACGGCGGCCTGCACGGCACAGCCGGGTTCGTTGCCGTGCACGCAGTCGCGGAAGCGGCAATTTGCCGCCAGCGCTTCGACGTCTTCGAAGGCGTCGACCACGTCTTCGTCGCCGCTGAGCTTTACTTCGCGCATGCCCGGCGTGTCGATCAGGCAGCCACCCTGGGGCAGCGGCAGCAGCACGCGCGCGGTGGTGGTGTGCCGGCCGCGCGAATCGTTCGCGCGCACGGTGTTGGTCTTCATTTTCTCGCGGCCCAGCAGGGTGTTGGTCAGCGTCGACTTGCCGGCGCCCGAACTGCCCACCAGCACCACCGTGTGGCCCGGGCCCAGGTAGGGATGCAGCACGGCGGTGCTGTCGGGGTCCTTGGAATTGACCGGGTGGATGGGCACGCCCGACTCGGCGACTTCGGCCAGCAGGTCGACGCAGTCCTCGACGATCTCGCACTGGTCGGCCTTGGTCAGCACCAGCACCGGGTCGGC
>CAZXTV010000232.1:0-3536 GCA_964643705.1 uncultured Arenimonas sp.
AGCGGCCACCCGCCCCAGTTGTCCTGGATCGCATCGGTGAAGGCCTGGCCGTAACCGACCGAACCGTGGAAGTCGATCATCACCACGGCGAAGCCGGCACCGGCGTAGGTCTGCGGATTCCAGCGGTAGTGGAAGTTGTTGCCGAAGCTGCCCTGCGGGCCGCCGTGGATCAGGAAGGCCACCGGATACTGCTTGCCTTCCTCGAAGCCCGCCGGCTTGACGACGTAACCGTGCACGGTCTCGTCGTTCCAGCCCTTGAAGCTGAATTGTTCGTAGGCGCCGAAATCGATGCCTTCGAGCACGTCGGCGTTGTTGTTGGTCACCTGCCGCGCCTGGCTGCCGTCGGCGCTGGCCACGAAGGCCTGGGCCGGGGAGTCAAGGTCCTCGAAGGTATAGGCCAGGGTGTCGCCGGCCAGGTCGAAACCACCGATGGTGCCGCCGCCGACGATCTTCACGGCCTTGCCGCTGGCGATGTCCACCTTGAACAGCGAATAGGTGCCCACGTCGGACGCGGTCGTATAGATCGAGTTGCCGTCGGCCGACAGCGTGATGTTGCTGGCCGAGCGGTCCCAATCGGGCGCTATCTCGCGGGTCTTGCCGCTGGCCAGGTCCATGGCCATCAGGGCCAGGCGGTCGGCCTCGAAACCCGGGTGCTTCATCGCGCGGTAGTAGAGGGTCTTGCCGTCGGCCGAAAACACCGGGCCGCCGTCGAGGGCTGGATTGGCCTGGGTCAGGTTTTTCGGCGCACCGCTGCCGGTCGCGCGCGCGAGGTAGAGGTCGTAGTCGGTGGACCAGGCTTCCTCGCGGCCCACGGCCTTGGCGGCGAACACCAGCGACTGGCCGTCCGGCGCCCAGGTGTAGTCGTCCTTGCCGCCGAAGGGTTTGGCCGGCACGTCGCCTTCGATGCCGGCGCTCACGCGCGCCGGTTCGCTGCCGGCCTTGCCGTCCCGGGTAAACGGGGCCACGAACAGCTGGTTGCGGCGGCCATCCTTCCACGAATCCCAGTGGCGGACGAACAGGCCCTCGTAGAGCACGCCGCTGGTTTTGGCCTCCGCCCTGGCGTCGAGCTTTTCCTTGCTGCAGGCCAGCGTGCCGCACTCGGTGAAGACCTCGAAGCTCAGCGCCACGGCGCTGCCGTCGGGGGAGATCTTGAAGGTGCCCACCGGCAGCGGGTAGTCGCTGACCTGCACGGGCTCAGCCGCGCCGATGGCCTGCTTCCAGAGCTGCGGCGAGCCGGACTTGGAGGACAGGAAATACACGGCGCTGCCGTCGGGCGCGAACGCCGCGCTGCTGGCGCCAAACCCTTCGGGCGTGAAGCGCACCGGCGGCGCCGCGTCGCGCGCGCGCAGGTCTTCGATCCACAGTCCGGTACTCGCCTTGTTGGCGTCGAAGTCCACTTCGCGCACCGTCACCAGCAGGTGCCGGCCATCGGGCGACAGGGTCGGCGACGACACGCGTTCAAGCGTGACCAGGTCGCGGGCATCGAATCCGCGCGGCGACTCGGCGGCGGCGAAGGCCGGCAGGACCAGCGCGGCCAGGCAAAGCGGGAGTTTGCGGATCATGGCGGTTCCTCGGTTCAGTGGTAGCCGATCTGCACCGCCACCACGAGGGCGACGGCCGCGGCCAGGGTGAGTTTGACCAGCAGCGGCCAGATGAAGCGCAGCCAGCGGTCGTAGGGGATGCCGGCGATGCCCAGGATGCTCATCAGCACGATGTTGGTGGGCACGATCATGTTCGAAAAACCGTCGCCGAACTGGTAGGCAAGCACGGCCGTCTGGCGGCTGACGCCGACCAGGTCGCCCAGCGGCGCCATGATCGGCATGGTGACGAAGGCCTGGCCACTGCCGGAGGGAATGAAGAAGTTGATCAGCGTCTGCACCAGCAGCATGCCCACCGCGGCCAGCTCGGGACCAACGGTTTGCAGCGGCCCCGCCAGCGCGTCCACCAGCGTGTGCAGCAGCTGCCCCTCTTCCAGGATCAGCGCGATGGACCGGGCGAAGCCCACCAGCACGGCCGTGCCGGCCAGTTCCGACGCCCCGGTGATGAAATGCCGCGCGGTGCCGTCGCCGCCCAGGCCGGCGACCAGGCCCGCGACCACGGCCAGCGCCAGGAACAGCGCGCCCAGCTCCACCAGGTACCAGCCCTGCTGGCTGATGCCCCAGACCATCGCCGCCAGCACCCCCAGCGACAGCAGCAGCACCAGCATGCGCTTGCCCTGCATCGGCGGGAAGGTGGTGGGTGGCAGGTAACGCGGTTCGATGCCGTGCATCAGGCTGCGTGTCGGGTCGGCCTGCACCTTGCGCGAATACGACCACACGTGGTGGGCGCCGATGGCGACGAAAGGCAGGAACAGCGCCAGCCGGAACTCCCAGCCCGAGGTCGGTGCCAGGCCCGCCACGCCCTGCGCGATCTGCACCGTGAACGGGTTCAGGGCGGCCACGCCGTAGCCGATGCCGTAGCCGCCGATCATGATGCCCATCGCGGTGATGACGTCCATGCGCATGGCCAGGCACAGCGCGATCAGCATGGCGGCGAAGGGGATGTATTCCTCGGCGATGCCGATGGCGCCCGAGCCGGCCGCGAAGACCAGCATGCCGCCGGTGATCAGCCAGGCCGGCCGCGTCCCGACCCGTCGCAGCACCGAACCCAGCAGCGCGTCGATCATGCCGGTGGCGCGAAGCACGCCCACGGCCCCGCCGACGATGAGCACGAAGAAGATGATGTCCTGCGCCGCCGCCAGCGCCCGCGGCACCACCGTGAACAGCGTGTACCAGGGCAGGTGCACGCGCTCGGCGGCCAGCGTGTAGGTGCCGGGCACGACCAGGGCGTGGCCCTTGCCGTCGTCCACGGTGTCGAAGCTGCCCTGGGGCAACACCCAGGTGGCCACCAGTGCCAGCGCCATCATCACGAACAGCAGCACCAGCGTATGCGGGACGCGCAGCGGCTTGGACATGGTGTGATCCAGTCGGGGGACCCGGTGAGTATAGGAAACCGCGGGCCCTTGCGGAAACGGCGCCCCGAAGGACGCCGTTCCGGCAGGTCAGGCGGTGGCCGCGATCAGTTCGCGGCGGCCGTGCGTTCGGCGTCGCCCACTTCGACCTTGCCCCCGATGTGCGACTTGAAGAAGTCCAGCATCTGGGTATAGAGGTTCACGCGGTTCTCGACGTCGTAGAAGCCGTGCATCTCGCCGGACTGGATGATCATGCCCTCGGGCGTGTTGCCCGCGCGCTCCAGCGCCGCGTACATCTTCTCGGTGTGCTCGGGCGGGCAGCGCGGGTCACGGGCGCCGGCGGCGAGGAAGACCGGGATCTTGATCTTGTCGACGTGGTTGATCGGGGACATGGCGTCCTGTTCCGACCGGGTGGCGCCGAAGGCACGGTCAAGATAGCTGCGGCCGTCCGCCCGGTCGCCGGTGTCGCTCAGGCGGTACTGGATCTGGGCGTCGTACATGCCCACGTAGCCGAACGCGCACTTGTACAGGCCCTGGTCGACGGCCGGCGCCATCATGGCCGAATAACCGCCGAAGCTGCCACCGT
>CAZXTV010000233.1:0-3506 GCA_964643705.1 uncultured Arenimonas sp.
CGGCGCTGGCCCAGCTGCCGATCCCGCTGATCCTGGCCGGCGCGTTCTGGTTCCAGACGCGCCTGGCCCCGCGCTACGCCGCCGCCCGCGAGGCCGCGGCCACGGTATCGGCGCGGCTCAACAACAACCTGGCCGGCATGGCCACCATCCAGGCCTACACCGCCGAAGACTTCGAGGCCGAACACCTGCGCCAGGCCTCGGACGGTTTCCGTGCGCGCAATGCCGACGCCATCCGTTTTTCGGCGGCGATCACGCCGGTCATCCGCATGGCCATCCTGGCCGGCTTCGTGGCCACGCTGCTTTACGGCGGCGTGCTTACCCTGCGCGGCGAACTGGGCGTGGGCAGTTATTCGGCCCTGGTCTACCTGACCCAGCGGCTGCTTTGGCCGCTTACGCGACTGGCCGACATGGTCGACCTGTACCAGCGCGCCATGGCGTCGGTGAACCGGGTGATGGACCTGCTGGACATGCCGGTGCCCGTGCGTGGCACCGGCGAAGTGCCCGTGGGGGCCGACGGTGAACTGCGCTTTCAGGACATCGGCTTCGACTACGACGGGCGCATGGCGGTGCAGGGCATCAACTTGCACATTCCCGCCGGCGCCACCGTCGCCCTGGTCGGCGGCACGGGCGCCGGCAAGTCCACCCTGCTCAAGCTGCTGCTTCGCTTCCTGGACCCGAAGCAGGGGCGGCTGCTGCTTGACGGCGCCGACGTGGCGGACATCGCGCCCGCCTCGCTGCGCCGGGCGGTGGGCTATGTCGCCCAGGAACCTTTCCTGACCGACGGCACGGTCGCCGACAACATCGCCTACGGCGAACGAAACCCCGACCGGGCCCGCGTGGAAGCGGCCGCACGCGCCGCCGAGGCGCATGCCTTCATCGACGCGCTGCCGCTGGGCTACGACAGCGAGGTTGGCGAGCGCGGCGGCAACCTCAGCGGTGGCCAGCGCCAGCGCATCGCCCTGGCGCGGGCGCTGTACCGCAACCCCAAGGTGCTGGTGCTCGACGAAGCCACGTCGGCGGTGGACAACGAAACCGAAGCCGCCATCCAGCGCTCGCTGGCCCGGGCCGCCAAGGGCCGCACCACCCTGGTGGTGGCGCACCGGCTGAGCACGATCCGCCACGCCGACGTGATCCACGTGATGGACGCCGGCCGCATCGTCGAATCAGGCAGCCACGACGAACTGCTGTCCCGCGGCGGCGCCTATGCCGCCCTATGGCGCCTGCAGACCGGCGAGACGGCGGCGGTACTTTCCGAAAATGGGGTCAGAGAACATTAACGTTTCAAGCGCGCGTTGGCGGTCGCCCAGGGCCGCGCGGAGTCATGGGTTGTCCCGTGATCGCTTCCAAGGTTTGTTTGAATGGCTCTTCGCCCCAGGCCCGCTCGCATTGGGTATGGCGACGAATGGCTTCTATGTCGTCTGGCCGGATTGACGTGGCCAGCACCTCGCGCCACGCCAGCGCGCGCGCTGACACACTTCCGGCTAGCGCCTCGAACACCGGATGGCGCTGCAACCAGGGTTCCGTACGCAGACCAAGGTGATGGTGCACGCTTGACCACGGGTAGCGATCCGGACGCACGACGAGTCCCGCGCGCACCGGGTTGAGTTCGATGTAGGCCAGGCAGTTCAGAAAGTAGCGATCGCTGTCGACCGGGAATGACTTGAACCGACCTTCCCACAGTGTCCCGGAGCGTCCCAGCCTCAGGTTTATCCGCCGCACGTACCGTCGCCCCACCGCTTGCATCAGCCGCGAAACACCTCCAGTCGCCAACGGCGTTGCCAGCAGGTGGACGTGATTGCGCATCAGCACGTAGCCGTGCACGTGTGCTTGCGCCGATTCCAAGGCGTGGGCCAGCGCGTGCAGGTATTCCTGGCGATCTCCCTCACAAAAGAATACGTCGGCGCGATTCACGCCGCGGTGGGTGACATGCAGGGGAATACCCGGGACATCCAATCGACGGCGACGCATGCGCAATCCTTGAACGAGGGAATTTCATCGTCCAAAAAAAGGGGCGGCGGGAGAGTCCTCCCGCCGCCCGGCGTTGCGTCAGGCCAGCGCCAGTTTCAAACGTTAATGTTCTCTGACCCCATTTATTCGGCGGCGGGCTTCACGAAACGCAGGGTCATGCGGTCGCTTTCGCCGATGGCGGCGTACTTGGCGCGGTCGGCTTCGTCGTGGTTGTTGCCCGGCGGCAGGGTCCAGACGCCGTTGGGGTGGTCCTTGGTGTCGGCGGGGTTGGCGTTGATCTCGCTCTTTTCCTCGAGCACGAAACCGGCGGCTTCGGCCAGGCCGATCACGTAGTCCTCGGGCAGGTAGCCCGAAGTCTTCACCTCGGCCAGGGTCTTGCCGGCCGCGGCCCGGTGTTCGACGACGCCGAGCACGCCGCCCGGGGCCAGCACGTCATAGAAGGACTGGAACATCGCCGCTTCATTGCCGGCCATCACCCAGTTGTGCACGTTGCGGAAGGTCAGCACCACGTCGGCCGAGCCAGGCTCGCCCAGCACCGGCGCCGTCGGGTCGATCTCGACCAGGGTCGCTTCGCCGTAGACGTCGGCCCGTGCCGCCAACTTGTCACGCAGCTTGGTGTTGGCTTCGGAGTAGTAGTTCTGGGCGCGTTCGTTGCCGGACTTGGCCGGGTCGTTCACGACGCCGATGTAACGGCCCTTCTCACCTGGAATCGCTGCAAGGATTTCGGTGTACCAGCCGCCGCCGGGCGAAATTTCGACCAGGGTCTGGCTGGGGCCGACGCCGAAGAAGGCCAGGGTTTCGCGCGGGTGGCGCCAGGCGTCGCGGGCCGTGTTGTCGGCGCTGCGCCAGTCGCCGGCCAGCACGGCGTCCATCGGGTCGACCTGGGCGTCGCGGTCGGCCACGTCGGTGGTCCCGGCGGCCGTTGCCTCGGTGGCGGTCTCCGGCGTGGCGACCGGCTCCTCGGACGCCGGGCTGCAGGCGGCCAGGGAGAACGAGAGGGCGAAAGCGAGGGCAAGGGGGGTGCGAACAATCCGCATGGGGGAACTCCGGGGCAGGAAAACGAGCCCGGAGGCTAGCATGGGCCCACGTTAAGCCCCCGCAATGGCGCCCGCCCGGAGGCATCGGAAACGGGGCGGGGCCGGCGATAGCTAATGGCTATGGCTGCCATTGGAAAAAAGAACTTCACCTATCGGAACAAGGGGGCCACTCTGTGAAGACCCCCTTTGCGGACCCCAGGAGAGAACGCCATGTCCAACGAAGCAAAATGCCCCTTCTCCGGCGGAAGCCGCAGCCAGGCCATCACCGGTGCCTGGACGAACGCGGACTGGTGGCCCAACCAGCTCAACCTCGGCATCCTCCACGGCCATTCGCCCCGGGCCAACCCGATGGGCGAGGACTACAACTACCGCGAAGAGTTCAAGAATCTCGACCTGGACGCCGTCATCAAGGACCTGCACGCCCTGATGACCGACTCCCAGGACTGGTGGCCGGCCGACTATGGCCACTACGGCCCCTTCTTCATCCGCATGGCCTGGCAC
>CAZXTV010000234.1:0-3489 GCA_964643705.1 uncultured Arenimonas sp.
TGGGCGCGATCACCGCCTATGCCGGCCTGATGGCCAAGCGCACCGGTTACAAGGCCCTGTACCTGTCGGGCGGCGGCGTCGCCGCGAATTCGCTGGGCATGCCCGACCTGGGCATCAGCACCATGGAAGACGTGCTCACCGACGCCCGCCGCATCGTCGAAGCCACCGGCATGCCGCTGCTGGTGGACATCGACACCGGCTGGGGTGGTGCCTTCAACATCGGCCGCACCATCCGCAATTTCCAGCGCGTCGGCGTCGCCGCCGTGCACATGGAAGACCAGGTCGGCCAGAAACGCTGCGGCCACCGTCCCGGCAAGGAAGTGGTGCCGAAGCAGGAAATGGTCGACCGCGTGAAGTCCGCCGTTGATGCCCGCACCGACGATGCCTTCGTGATCATGGCGCGCACCGACGCCGCCGCCGTCGAAGGCCTGGACGCCGCCATCGAGCGCGCCGTGGCCTACGTCGAAGCCGGCGCCGACATGGTCTTCCCGGAAGCCATGCGTTCGCTGGACGACTACCGCAAGGTCAAGGCCGCGGTGAAGGTGCCGGTTCTGGCCAACCTCACCGAGTTCGGCTCCACGCCGTTCTTCACCACCGACGAACTGCGCGACGCCGGCGTGGACATCGCGCTTTATTGCTGCGGCGCCTACCGGGCCATGAACAAGGCCGCGCTGAACTTCTACCAGACGGTGCGCAGCGAAGGCACCCAGAAGAACATCATCCACACCCTGCAGACCCGCGACGAGCTCTACGACTTCCTGGGCTACCACGCCTACGAAGACAAGCTCGATGAACTGTTCTCGCAGCAAAAAGACTGAGCAAGGAGCCCCGCATGAGCGACAACAACACCCTGCCCAAGCCGAAGAAGTCGGTGGCCCTGAGCGGCACACCCGCCGGCAACACCGCCCTTTGCACCGTCGGCCGCAGCGGCAACGACCTGCATTACCGCGGTTACGACATCAAGGACCTGGCCACCAAGGCCGGCTTCGAGGAAGTCGCCCACCTGCTGGTGCACGGCGCGCTGCCCACCGCCAGCCAGCTGGCCGCCTACAAGACCAAGCTCAAGCGCCTGCGCGGCCTGCCGGCCATCGTCACCGACGCGCTGGAACTGGTGCCGGCCAATGCCCATCCGATGGACGTGATGCGCACCGGTTGTTCGGTGCTGGGCACCGTGCTGCCCGAGCGCGAAGGCCACCCGGTGGCCGAAGCCCGCGACATCGCCGACCGGCTGATGGCGAGTTTTGGTTCGATGCTGCTGTACTGGTGGCACTTCACCCGCAACGGCCGCCGCATCGACGTCGAAACCGACGACGACACCATCGCCGCGCATTTCCTGCACCTGCTGCACGGCGAGCCGCCCAGCGCCTCGCATGCCGATGCGCTGGACAAGTCGCTGGTGCTCTACGCCGAACATGAGTTCAACGCATCCACCTTCACCGCCCGCGTCATCGCCGGCACCGGCAGCGACATGTTCAGCTGCCTCACCGGCGCCATCGGCGCGCTGCGCGGGCCCAAGCACGGCGGTGCCAACGAAGTGGCCATGGACATCATCGCGCGTTATTCCAGCGCCGACGAAGCCGAGGCCGACATCCGCGCCCGGGTCGAGCGCAAGGAAATCGTCATCGGCTTCGGCCACCCGGTCTACACCGTCGGCGACCCGCGCAACCCGATCATCAAGGACATCAGCCGCAAGCTGTGCAAGGAAGGTGGCAACCCGGTGCTGTTCGACGTCTCCGAGCGCATCGAGACGCTGATGATGGACATGAAGAAGATGTTCCCCAACCTCGACTGGTACAGCGCCTCGGCCTACCACATGATGGGCGTGCCGACCCCGATGTTCACCCCGCTGTTCGTCATCGCCCGCACCAGCGGCTGGTCGGCGCACGTCATCGAACAGCGCATCGACGGCAAGATCATCCGCCCCAGCGCCAACTACACCGGCCCCGAAGACCGCGACTTCGTGGCGATCGACAAGCGCTGAAGAAACTGAGGGAGGGACTTCAGTCCCTCCCACTTTTTTGGAGCCGGGCGCCGGGCCCGGTCAGGGCGCCATGCGCTGGGTCGCGGCGGGCAGGCCGGCCACGGCCAGGGTAGGCACGGGGGCGGGCTTGGGCGGCGTCAGGCGCTGGACCCGGAAGAAGGTGTGGTCGCCGATGGTCGCCACCTGCGGGTAGCTGGCCCAGTTGGGGCTGGCCAGGTCCAGGGCCGCGAAGTGGCTGGCGCCCGGCACCACCTCCTTGCGCTCGCCCGGCGGCAGGCGCCAGTCGGCCTGGGCCTGGAAGGCGACCTGCACGGCCCGTTCCCAGGCCTTGACGTTACGCATGCGCAGGCCGGGGTTCACGATGGTCGGGGCGAACTGCTTGCGGGCGGTGACCACCTCGCAGACCGACTCGCCCCACTGGCCGGAATCGCGGCGGCGCAGGGCCACCTCGGCCACGGCGCGCTGGCCCAGGGCCGACTGGTCGCGGGCCTCCAGGTAGACGGTGGTCGCCAGGCACAGGGGGTCGGCGGCGGGCTGGGGCAGTATCGATGCCAGCCAAAGGACGAAAGACAGCTTCATGGCGGAACTCCTTGCTCCGTTGCGCCGCACTTTCCCGGCCGCCAGAAGGCGGCTCCCTTTAGGGACCAACGAATTGGGGGAACAGGCGCGGCCTGGCGTGTTGGGGATGGACGAGCGGGGCTCGCACTCCGGGGTCGCTGGCGTCAGGTGAGCGACCCGCCGGAATCCCCTGGGAGCCATGTGCTCCGGGGCCGATTTATCGACGCGGCCCAAGGCCGGGGGTCGATTCCAGCCGCGCATCCTACGGGAAAGACCCGAACCTAACCTGAACGGCAGGAGCCAAGCCTTTGATTCTTATTGGAGTAATTGCTCAGAGTGCGGCGGCGAGGCGGCTTCCCTGCTCGATTGCACGCTTGGCGTCGAGCTCTGCGGCCACGTCGGCGCCGCCGATCAGGTGCGGTGCGAGGCCCGCCGCGCGCAGGCCGTCGACCAGTTCCCGCAGCGGTTCCTGGCCGGCGCAGACGACCACGTGGTCGACTTCCAGCAGGCGTTCCTGGCCATCCACCCGCACGCGCAGGCCGGTATCGTCCACGCCCAGGTACTCGACGCCGCCCCAGGCCTGCACGCCCTTGGCCTTGAGGGTGGCGCGGTGGATCCAGCCGGTGGTCTTGCCCAGGCGGGCGCCGGGTTTGCCGGGGCTGCGCTGGAGCAGCCAGAGCTCGCGGGCGGGCGCCTCGGGTCGCGGCTTGGCCAGGCCGCCGGGACCCTCGAAATCGGTCGCCACGCCCCACTCAGCCATCCACAGGGCCGGGTCGAGGCTGGGCGAGGGGCCTTCGTGCACCAGGTATTCGGCCACGTCGTAGCCGATGCCGCCGGCACCGATGATGGCCACCCGCCGGCCGGGCACGACCCGCCCCTGCAGCACGTCCAGGTAGGACAGTACTTTCGGGTGGTCGGCGCCCGGGAAAGCGACCTTGCGCGGGCGGATG
>CAZXTV010000235.1:0-3481 GCA_964643705.1 uncultured Arenimonas sp.
GCGTACAGGCCGATGGTCGCCGCCATGAACACGTAGCCGATCCAGACGTTGGGCAAGCCCATCTGTTCGGCGATGGCCAGGACGACCACGAAGGCCAGGAAGCCGCCCGTGTACATCCCGTAGATCTTTGGAAGCCTGCTTACGAAGTCTCCGGACATGGGTCAGCCCTCCTCGGCCACGCCGAACTCGCGATCCAGCCGGTTCATGTACCAGGCGTAGAAGACGATCAGCACGACGTAAACGATCAAGGCTCCCTGCGCGCCCATGTAGAAGGCGAGCGGGAAACCCAGGAAGGTGAACTGATTCAGCTCAACCGCGAAAAAGATCACCACGTAGGTAACGACGAACCAGATCGACAGCAGGATCGCCGTGATCCGGAGGGTTCGGCGCCAGTACTCCTGGCGCCGTTCTTCGGTGACTGGGTTGCTCATGGTCTATGCCTCCCGGCGCAGGGTCAGAAGCTGTACTTGACGTGCATGTGCAGGCGGCGCAGGTCGCCGTCGGCACCGCTCTCGATCTCGCGGTTGCCCCATATCAGCTCGGCGCCGATGTCGATCTTGGGCAGCGGCGAGTAGATGAGGTTGGCGTGGAAAGACCGCGCCGATTCGGTGACGCCAAGGCCCGTCAGCAGCGGGTCGTTGTCGAACTGCGCCATCGAATAGAACAGGTTGCCGCGCAGCTTCGGGCTGAAGGCGTGGCGCCAGGCGACGAAGCCGCCGAAGCCGTCCAGTGCCTCGAGCGAACCGTCGGCCGCCGTCATCGCATCCGGGCCCAGGCCGAAGGCGAGGTAACGGCCCAGGCCACTGCCGCCGCTGACCATGTAGCGGATGTCGTCGTTGGCGCCGATGTTCCACTTGCCCGAAACGCTGAGCGCGAAGGCGCTTTCGCTTTCGCTGCTGGTCGCGGTTTCATACTTGAGCTGCCGCGCCAGGCCGGCCACGGTGAAGTGGCCCCAGCTGGCCTTGTGCATGTAGCGCAGGGTCAGGTCGGGCAGGGAGTTGTCGTCGCTGGCGCCCCGTGCGCCGGTCAGGTGCGCGGCGTAGGTGGTTTCCGGGTTTTCCAGCGAGAACGACCAGGGGCCGTTGGTGTAACGCAGCTGGGCCTGGCGCACGAAGATCGTGCCTTCGGTCGGGCCGACGAAGTCGACCGCATCGGGCAGGGCGCCGGCGTCCTGGAAGTTCGACCAGGTCTGGCCGGCCAGCCAGTTGTCCCAGCTGACGTAGGCGTGGCGGATGGTGACGCCGTAGGTGTTGGTGGAAACCTCGTTGCCGAGGGCACCGCCGAACAGGTCCATTTCCAGGTAGGCCTTGAGCTTGTGGCCGTCCATGTCGGTGTCGGCGCCGAACCACAGGCGCGAGAACTGCACGTGCGAATCGAGGTCGGCCCCGTCCTCGTCCACGCCACCCACCGGAATCGTGCTGGGCACGTAGAACAGGCGGCCGGTGGAGCTGTCCGGGATCTCGCCGTCGCTGGTGTCGGTGTACATCGAGTCGAACTTGATGAAACCGCCGAAGCTGAAGCGGGTGCCCGGGTTGGCCGCCGGCATGATGGTGCCGGCCTGGATCGGCTGCGCCGGCGGCGCCGGTCTGGCGGCCTGTTCGGCCTTCTGTGCGTCGAGCTCGGCCTTGAGCCCCTGCACCATCTGTTCGAGCTGGGCGATGCGGGCTTCAAGGTCCTGCGCGCCGGCGTCCTGCGCCAGCGCCTGGCCCGGCACCGCGATCGCCAGCAAGACGGCGAGCGACAGCGCGGAGCGCGCGTAACGTGTGCGTGTGTTCATCCTTCCCCTCCCGGAAATCCGAACGATTGGCCCCAATGGCGCGCCGAGTCTGTGACGCCTCGCCGGGGCGGACCATTCGCCATTGGTCTAATCCCCCGCCCCTTCGGGCCCGGCTTAGACCAAGGTCTAATTGGGCAAACGCGGGCCTGGCCCAGAATGACCGGCAGGCGAGTAGTCTTGTGCAAGAACACCGCGCCCAGGCGCCGCAGGAGCCCCCATGTCCGAACGAATCGTCCCCGTCCCCCCGGCCTTCGAAGCCGCCGCGGCCCTGCACCGCGAAGACTACGAACGCGGTTACGCCGATTCGCTGCGCGACCCCGAAGCGTACTGGTCGCGGCAGGGCGAACGGCTCGACTGGACCACGGCCTACACCCGCGCCAAGGACACCAGCTACGACGCAAAGGACTTCCACATCCGCTGGTATGCCGACGGCGAACTCAACGTCGCCGCCAACTGCCTGGACCGCCACCTGGCCGACCGGGGCGACAAGGTCGCCATCGTCTGGGAGCCCGACGACCCCAAGGCCGCGCCGCGCCGCATCACCTACCGCGAGCTGCACGCCCAGGTCTGCCGGCTGGCCAACGCGCTCGAGTCGCTGGGCGTGGTGAAGGGCGACCGCATCACGCTCTACCTGCCGATGATCCCGGAAGCCGCGGTGGCCATGCTGGCCTGCGCGCGCATCGGCGCGATCCATTCGGTCGTGTTCGGTGGTTTTTCCGCCGATTCGATCGCCAACCGCATTGCCGACTGTTCCAGCAAGCTGGTGATCACCGCCGACGAGGGCCTGCGGGGCGGCAAGACCATCCCGCTAAAGGCCAATGTCGACGAAGCCCTGGGCAAGCCCGGCACCAACAGCGTCGAAACCGTGCTGGTGGTTCGCCATACCGGCGGCGGCGTGCCCATGCAGATGCCGCGCGACCGCTGGTACGACGCCGTGGTCGACGCCCAGCCGGCAACGCACGAAGCAAAGCCGATGAACGCCGAGGACCCGCTTTTCATCCTCTACACCTCGGGTAGCACGGGCAAGCCCAAGGGCGTGCTGCACACCAGCGGCGGCTACCTGGTGTGGGCCAGCTACACCCACGAATGTGTGTTCGACCTAAAGGAAGACGACGTCTTCTGGTGCACGGCCGACGTCGGCTGGGTCACCGGCCACAGCTACGTGGTTTACGGGCCGCTGGCCAACGGCGCCACCACGGTGATGTTCGAGGGCGTGCCGACTTATCCGGACCCGGGCCGCTTCTGGGAAGTCTGCGACCGCCACCAGGTGACGATCTTCTACACCGCGCCCACCGCCATACGCGCGCTGATGCGCGAGGGCGACGGCCCGGTGACGAAACATTCGCGCAAGTCGATCCGGCTGCTTGGCACGGTCGGCGAGCCGATCAACCCCGAAGCCTGGGAGTGGTACAACCGCGTGGTGGGCGAAGAGCGCTGCCCGATCGTCGACACCTGGTGGCAGACCGAAACCGGCGGCATCCTGATTTCACCGCTGCCCGGCGCGATTCCCGCCAAGCCGGGCTCCGCCACGCTGCCCTTCTTCGGCGTGCGGCCAGCGCTGGTGGACGCGGAAGGGCGTGAATTGCACGGCGCCACCGAAGGCAACCTGGTGCTCAAGGATTCCTGGCCCGGCCAGATGCGCAGCGTCTATGGCGACCACCAGCGTTTCATCGACACCTACTTCAAGACCTATCCGGGCATGTA
>CAZXTV010000236.1:0-3458 GCA_964643705.1 uncultured Arenimonas sp.
TGCGGATCCGGCTGGCCGAGGCCAGCGGCGAAACCGCCCTGGCCGCGCGGCTGCCCGCGGTGGCGGCCGCGCCCGCGCCCGCCCTGCCGGCCATCGACGCTGGCCGCCGCCGCATCCTCCAGATCGGTGCCTTCCGCGAGCGCGACAACGCGCTGCGCATCGCCCGCCAGATCGAAGACGCTGGCGTCAGGGGCGTCGAGGTCGCGCCGGTGAAGGTCAACGGCGACAGGCTCTGGCGCGTGCGCATCGGCCCGCTGGCTGCCAGCGCGGCCAACAGCGCGATCGAACGCCTGCACGCCCTTGGCCTGCCAAGCCCGCGCGTGTTCATTGAATAGGGGCTAGCATCATCGCCTCGCCATCGGCCTGTGTTCAGTGCAGGCCCTGAATAACTGGAGTTCTTGCCGGATGTCCGTTTCCCGTTTCCTGTCCTTCCTGCTGGCGGCGATGCTCGCCGGCGGTGCTTTCGCCCAGGCCCCCGCCCCCGCCCCGATCCCCGTGCCCGACAAACCCGAGGTCGCGCCGCCGCCGACGCCGGAGGCCCCGGTGCCGCAGGGCGCCAAGGCCTGGATCCTGATGGACCACACCAGCGGCCAGGTGCTGGCCGGCGAAAACATCGACGAACCGCTCAACCCGGCGTCCATCACCAAGGTGATGACGTCCTACGTCGTCGCCGCCGAAGTGGCGGCTGGCCGGGCCTCGCTGGGCGACATGGTCAAGATCAGCGAAAACGCCTGGCGCCAGGGCGGCGCCGGCACCGACGGCAGCTACAGCGCGCTCGAGGTCAATACCGAGGTCAAGCTCGACGACGTGCTGCACGGCCTGGTCATCCAGTCGGGCAACGACGCCGCGATCGCGCTGGCCGAACACCTGGCCGGCACCGAGGCGGCCTTCGTCGACATGATGAATGCCTATGCCAGCAAGCTGGGCATGGCCGGCTCGCACTTCGAAAACGCGCACGGCCTGACCGCCGAAGGCCACCTGATGACCGCGCGCGACATCGCCACGCTGTCGCGGGCGCTGATCAACCACTTTCCCGATCACTACGCGCTCTACAAGATCAAGGAATTCACCTACAACGGCATCCAGCAGTACAACCGCAACGGCCTGCTGTGGAAGGACGACAGCGTCGACGGCCTCAAGACCGGCCACACCTCGGCGGCCGGTTATTGCCTGGCCGCGTCGGCCAAGCGCGGCGACCAGCGCCTGGTGTCGGTGGTGCTGGGCATCGACACCAACAGCCGCAACGAAGGCTTCCGCCTGCGCGAACAGGGCAACCTGGCCCTGCTCAACTGGGGTTTCCGCCACTTTGAAACCCACAGCGTTTATGGCGCCGGCGACCAGGTCGCCGAGCACCCGATCTGGCGTGGCCTCGCCGACACCGTCTCGCTGGGCGTCACCGAACCGCTGCTGGTGACCGTGCCGCGCGGCCGTTACGGCGAGCTCAAGCCCAGCATGGACGTGCCCAAACAACTGACGGCGCCGGTAAGCAAGGGCCAGGCCATCGGCACCCTGCGCCTGAGCCTGGACGGCGAGGTGGTGGCCGAACGCCCGCTGGTGGCGCTGGCCGAAGTCGCCGAGGGCGGTTTCTTCAAGCGCATGAGCGACGACTTCTGGTTGTGGTGGGAAAGCGAATAAAACCGGTGTAGCCCGCCCCCGGTGCGCCGGGCGGGCAGGGGATCGGCGGCATGCGCGAAACGTTCGATGACGACATGGCGCTCATGCGGCTGGCCCGGGAAGCCGCCGATACCCGCCAGCGCCTGATCGCCGGCGGCCTGTTCTACGTGCTGGGCTGGCTGGTGGTTTCCATGGCCGGCGACGCCTTCCGGGAACACACCGCCATCTGGGCGGCCATTGCCCTGGCCTTCCTGTCCCTGGCCGCCCTGCGTTTCTGGCCTGCCGTCCCCGACCAGCAGCAGGGCATGGGCCGGCTGCGGGAATGGCTGGACCGCCAATGGGCCGTGGTGCTGGTCACCGCGGCCCTGTGGGGCGGCGTGCTGAGCTGGGCCCTGCTCGACCCGCACCTGGCCGGGGGCCGCAGCGCAGCCCTGCTGTGCACGATCGCCTTCGCCACCGCCTTCGCGCACAACTACCCGCTGCGCCGGAACCGCGCGCTGCTGGGCGTGGCCCTGCTGTACCTGCCGGCCCCGCTGCTGCTGCCCTACACGGACGAAAGCCTGTCGGTCGGCATCACGGTGGCGGTCTATTCGGTGTACCTGTTGCTGGTGCTGCTGCGAAGCCACCGCGATTACCAGCAGCAGCTGGACCTTTACGACGCCCTGCGCATGCAGCGCGACCAGTACGAACGACTCAGCCGAATCGACCCGCTGACCGGCGTCGCCAATCGCCGGTCCTTCAGCGGCGCGCTTGAACACCACGTCGGCGAAGCCCGCCGGTCCGGCCGGCCGCTGGCGATGCTGGTGCTGGACCTGGACCACTTCAAGCGGGTCAACGACGAACATGGCCATGACGCCGGCGACGCCTGCCTGGTGCGTTTCGCCGACCGCATGCGCGAGGTGCTTGCCGCACCCGGCGCCCACCTGGCGCGGCTGGGGGGAGAAGAGTTCGGCGTGCTGCTGCCCGGCCACGACGCGGACGCGGCGGCGGCCCTGGCCGAAGCCATGCGGGCCAGCCTTGAACAGCGCCCGCTGCACCTGCGTGAAGGCCCGCTGGCACTGACCGTCAGCATCGGCGTGGCGGTGCTGCACCCGGAGGCAGGTGAGGGCGGGGACGACCTCTACCGCGCCGCCGACCACGCCATGTACCGGGCCAAGGCCGAGGGCCGCAACCGCGTGCGCGTGGAAGGGGCCTGACCCTTGGGCGGGCGGCCCGGCGCCCCCATAATGTGGGCATGTCCATCCACTCCGACAATCCCGGCCACGGGTTCCAGTTCCCGGGCATCTTCGAGATCAGCGCCATGGGTTCGGCCGAAGCCGACCTGCACCTGGTGATGCCGATGGTGCTCGAAGCCCTGGGCCTGACCGTCTACCGCGACCGCATGGCCATCAAGCCGTCGGCCAAGGGCAACTACGTGTCGGTTTCCCTGGTCTTCGAGGCGCACAGCCGCGAGGACTACGACGCCGCGCATGGCGCGCTGCGCGAGCACCCGGCGGTGAAGTGGACGCTGTAGCCGCGGCCTGCGACACCCCGCCGGCCGCCGTGCCCGCCGACCGGCCCTGGCTGGTGCGTGAGCTCGGCCGCCAGGCCTACGAACCGGTCTGGCGCGCGATGCAGAAGCTGACCGACGCCCGCGGCCCGGACACGCCCGACGAACTGTGGCTGGTCGAACACGAACCGGTGTTCACCCTGGGCCAGGCCGGCAAGCCCGAACACGTGCTGGCGGCAGGCGACATCCCCGTGCTGCGGGTCGACCGTGGTGGCCAGGTCACCTACCACGGCCCCGGCCAGCTGGTCGCCTACCCGCTGGTGGACCTGCGCCGGCTGGGCCTGGGCGTGCGCGA
>CAZXTV010000237.1:0-3453 GCA_964643705.1 uncultured Arenimonas sp.
CCACTCCGCCATATCCTCGAGGGCGCCCCGCAAGGGCGCCTTCGTTCTTTCCGGACCCGGGAAGCCGGGGCCATCAACCGAACGGCATAGCCCCCATGCTTCAGCACATACGCGAACGATCCTCAGGCGTGATCGCCTACCTCATCCTCGGCGCGGTCATCATCACGATGGCGTTCTTCGGCGTGGACGCCTACTTTTCGCCGAAGGTGGAAACGTATGCGGCGAAGATCGAGGGGCCGGCCAAGTTCCTTTGGTGGGGCAAGCAGGAGCGGGAGATTTCGCAGGAGCAGTTCCGGCGCCGCTTCGACCAGGCCAGGTTCGAGGAGCGCACGCGGCTGGGGAACGACTTCAACAGCGTGCAGTTTGAATCCATCGATACCAAGCGGCTCGTGATCGAGGGCATGGTCGATGAAGAACTGCTGGCGCTGGTCGCCGAGCGCGAGGGCATCGCCATCAGCGAGCTGCAGGTCGCCGAGCAGCTCAAGAACATGCCCGAGTTCCAGGTCGACGGTGCCTACAGCGCGGAGCAGTATCGCCTGGTCCTTGCCGGGCAGGGCCTGAGCCACGGCCAGTTCATGGCGCAGATGCGTGGCGACATGGCCCGCCGCACGCTGCCTTCCCAGATCGTGTCCTCCGCCCTGGCCAGCGACGCCGAACTGGACCAGTTCCTGCGGCTCAATCAGCAGACCCGCGACCTGCGGCTGATCGACCTTCCCACGCCGGCACTTCCCGAGGCGCCCGCGACGGACGAGGAGCTCCGGGCCTGGTACGACGCCAACGCATCGATCTATCGCAGCGAAGAAAAGGTCGCCATCGAGTACGTCGAGATCGACGGCGCGACGCTCGACGTGCCGGTCACCGCCGATGAGCAGACCCTGCGCGCCCGATACCAGCAGCTCAGCGCTCGTTACGTGACGCCGCCGCGTCGATTCGCCTCGCACATCCTGTTTGCCTCGCCTGCCAATGCCGACGCGGCCGCCGACGTCGCCGTGCGGGCCCGCGCCGAGGAAGTGGCGGCAAAGGCCCGCGAACCGGGCGCCGATTTCGCCGCACTGGCCCGCGAGTATTCCGAAGACCTGGGCTCACGGCCCGAGGGCGGCGACCTGGGCCAGGTGGATGCCGGCCTGTTCGACGAAGCCTTCGAAACCGCGCTGTTCGCACTCAACGAGCCCGGGCAGAGCACCGGCCCGGTCCGCACCCCCGATGGCTGGCACGTTATCCAGCTTCGTGAAATCACGCCCGGCAGCGAGCGTCCATTCGAAGACGTGCGCTCGGAGCTGGAAGCCGAATACCTGGCTGAGGAGGCTGATCGCCGCTTCAGTGACCTTACCGGCCAGCTGATCGAGCGCGTTTACCGGGACCCGACGGCGCTTGCGCCGGCGGCCGAAGCCAGCGGCCTGGAGGTCAGGCGTACCGCGCTGTTCGGCCGCCTGCAGGGCGAAGGCATCGCCGCCATCCCGGCCGTGCGCGAAGCAGCCTTCGAAGACAGCCAGCGGGTCGAACGCCAGGTGAGCGACATCATCGAGATCGGCGAAAACCACGTGGTGGTGCTGCACGTGGTCGAGAACGTTCCCGAGGCAGCGCTGGCGTTCGAGGACGTTCGCGAGCGCGTGGTGGCGGACCTCAACGGCGATCGCCTGGCCAAGGCGTCCCAGGCCCAGGCGGAGGCGATCCTGGCGCGTGCCGAGGCCGGCGAGCCCCTGGACGAACTGGCCACGGAAGTCGGACGCACCGTCGCCGAAATCCCCGGCGTGGACCGCCGCGGCCAGTTGCCGCCGCAGCTGCTGGACGAGGCCTTCCGGCTGGCGCCGCCGGAAGAGGGCGGGCGCAGCTTCGGCATCGCCAGGCTTGCTCCGGATCGCCACGTGCTGGTCGCGGTCACGGCCGTCACCGCCGGCGAAACGACGGCGCTGGACCCCGAAGTCCGGACCATGCTGCAGGAGCAGTTCGCCCAGGCGCGTGGCCTGGTCGAGTACCAGGACTACATGAAGGCCCTGCGCCGGTATTACACCGTGACGGTGGCGGAAGACCGGCTGTAGATCCGAACCGTCGGACAAATGGAAAAGGCCCGGATGATCCGGGCCTTTTTTGTGGTTCTTCTCCCATCTGAGGGAGTGGCGCACGGCCGACCCGGCAGAATTGTTGTTCTCGAGGCAACAAGACGGGGCCGGCCGTGGCCGAGATGGATTGTATTGCCCAGCTTGGCGGCTGGGTGGGTTATCGGGTATCCAGCTGGCGGCATGAGGCGCGCGCAGCGCGCCGCTGGCTGGTTTTGGACTTGGCTCCGGATGGGTCGCGCGAGCGGATCTGCTCGGGGTGCGACGGGCCGGTGGCGGCCATCCATGACCGGACGCTGCGCCGGATCCGGGACCTAGCGGTGTTCGAACACCCGGTGGAACTGCGGGTGCCCCGGCTTCGGCTGGCCTGCCCCCGCTGCGGACCACGACTTGAACGCCTGGACTGGCTGGACCCGCATGCCCGGGTGACGCGCCGCCTGGCGCAGAGCGTGGCTCGATTCTGCACGGTGGCGTCGGTGCGTCATGCGGCCCGCTGGCACGGGCTGGACTGGAAGACAGCGAAGGCTATCGACTTCCGGGAATTGGACCGAACGCTGGGCCCGCCCGATCTGGACGGCGTGCGCCTGTTGGCCATGGACGAGTTTGCGATCCAGAAGGGCCATCGCTACGCGACCGTGATCGTGGACGCGGAGCGCAAGCGGGTGCTGTGGGTGGGCCGCGGGCGTTCGAGAGCTGAAATCAGGCCGTTTTTCGATCTCCTTGGCCCGAAACGCTGTGCGCAGGTGCGCGCCGTGGCGATGGACATGAACACGGCCTACGACCTGGAGGTGCGCGCTCATTGCCCGAATGCGGAGGTTGTCTATGACCTGTTCCATGTCGTGGCCAAATACGGCCGCGAGGTGATCGATCGGGTAAGGGTCGACGAAGCCAACCGACTGCGTAACGACAAACCCGCCCGGCGGGTGGTGAAGACATCCCGCTGGCTGCTGCTGCGCAACCGCGAGAACGTGCCGGCCGACAAGACGGTGCAACTGGATGAGCTGCTGGCTGCCAACCGGGCGCTGATGACGGTCTACGTCCTCAAAGACGACCTGAAACAGCTATGGCGCTATCGCAGCAAGCCTTGGGCCCTCAAGGCCTGGAAGAGTTGGAAGCGACGAGCCCTGCGCAGCGGCCTTCAGCCGCTGCGCCACTTCGCCCGCTGCCTGGAGCCGTACCTGCAGGGCATCCTGGCCCACTGCCGCTGGCCACTGGGGACCAACCTGGTGGAAGGCATCAACAACAAGATCAAGGTCATCAAACGGATGGCCTACGGGTTCCGGGACGACGCCTACTTCTTCCTGAAGGTCCGGGCTGCCTTCCCCGGACTTGGGTGAAGAACCTTTTTAAAGAGCAGGAGCATCGGGCCCGAAGGCCGTCCCGCACAGTACAATTG
>CAZXTV010000238.1:0-3442 GCA_964643705.1 uncultured Arenimonas sp.
ACGCCGCCGATGGCCTGATCCACGCCACCCGCACCGCGATCAACGAGCACGGCTCCAAGGTGCCCGGCGACCAGCTGGCCGGCGTCGAAACCGCGCTGTCCGAGCTCGAGACCGCGATGAAGGGTGACGACAAGGGCCAGATCGAAGCCCGCACCACGGCCCTGCAGCAGGCGGCCCAGTCGCTCTATGCGGCGGCCGCCGGTGGCCAGGAAGGCGCGCCGGAAGGTGGCGCCGAGCCGGGTCCGCAGGCGCAGGCCGAAGACGTGGTGGACGCCGAGTTCACCGAGGTCAAGGACGACGAGAAAAAGTGATTGTTCCTGCCGCGCCTTTTGGCGCGGCGGAATGATTGCCGCCGTTCGCGCCTCACGTTCGTGAGGCTCAACGCCGGCTGAGGCGGGCCGCAGGAGCGGCCCTTCCTCGTCATGTACGGAAAGGCCTAAGGATTCGATGAGCAAGCGTGATTATTACGAGGTGCTGGGGGTTTCCCGCAGCGTGTCCGAGGACGAGCTGAAAAAGGCTTACCGGCGCGCGGCTCAGAAATTCCACCCGGACCGCAACCCTGGCGACAAGGAAGCCGAGGCCAGTTTCAAGGAGGCCAAGGAAGCCTACGAAGTGCTGTCGGACGGCGGCAAGCGCCGCATCTACGACCAGCACGGCCATGCCGCGTTTGAAAACGGCATGGGCGGCGGCAACCCGGGCGGCGGTTTCCACGACGTCAACGACATCTTCGGCGACATCTTCGGCGATATTTTTGGTGGCGGCCGCCAGCGCGGCCCGCGCCGCGGCGCCGACCTGCGTTACGTGGTCGAACTCGACCTCGAGGAGGCCGTGTTCGGCGTCGACAAGCGCATCGAGGTGCCGACCCTGGTGGCCTGCAAACCCTGCGACGGCAGCGGTTCGGAAGACGGCAAGGTCGAAACCTGCAGCACCTGCCGCGGTCGCGGCCAGGTGCGCATGCAGCGCGGCATCTTCGCCGTGCAGCAGGCCTGCCCGGCCTGTGGCGGGCGGGGCCAGACCATCGCCAAACCCTGCAAGACCTGCCACGGCAACGGCCGCGTGCAGGACGAAAAAGTGCTGCAGGTGAAGATCCCGGCCGGCGTCGACAACGGCGACCGCATCCGCCTGGCGGCCGAAGGCGAGGCCGGCCCGCCGGGTTCGCAGCCGGGCGACCTGTACGTGGAAGTGGGCGTGCGCGAACACCCCATCTTCCAGCGCGAGGGCAACGACCTTTATTGCGAAGTGCCGGTGCGTTTTTCGCAGGCGGCGCTGGGCGCCGACATCGTGGTGCCCACGCTCGAAGGCGAGGCGCTCATCAAGGTCCCGCACGGAACCCAGACCGGCAAGCTGTTCCGCCTGCGCGGCAAGGGCGTCAAGTCGGTGCGCAGCCATGGTACCGGCGACCTGCTGTGCAAGGTGGTGGTGGAAACCCCGGTCAACCTGACCGCGCGCCAGCGCGAACTGCTCAAGGACTTCGACTCCACCTTCGACGGCGAACACGGCGCCAGGCATTCGCCGCGTTCCAGCGGCTTCCTCGACGGCGTGAAGTCCTTCTGGGACCGCATGACCTCCTGACCAGCCCGGTTCCTGTAGGAGCGCCGTAAGGCGCGAATCTTTTGACTTGCGCAAGGCAAGAGATTCGCGCCTGAAGGCGCTCCTACAGGGGGTGATGCGGCGGGTTACTGCCCCGACCGCACCATGCGCGCCGGCGCCTCGACGGCGGCATAGGCCTCGAGCTTGTCGCCGACCACCGTTTCGAGGTGTTCGATGCGGCTCACCGCGGTCGGGTGGGTGGAGAACATCAGCGCAACGCCGGCGTCGTCGGACTTGGTGCCGTCAAGGGTATGCAGCACGGACGCCAGTGCGTAAGGGTTGTAGCCGCCGCGGGCGGCGATGACCATGCCACGCACGTCGGCCTGGTGTTCGTCGCCCTTGTCCAGGCCGCGCACGAAAATCTCGGTGCCCGCCTGGAAGGCCTGCTGGCCGAACAAGCGCACGGCCTCGCTGTCGCTGCGGCCGGCGGCTTCGCCGGCCAGTTCGGTGGCGAAGGCCGTGCCCATTTCCTTCTTGATCGCCTTCACCTGGTGGCGTTCGACCACGTGCGCGATCTCGTGCGACAGCACCGCGGCCAGTTCACCTTCGTCGCGCAGGCGGTCGTAAAGGCCCTGGGTGATCAGGATGGTGCCGCCGGGCAAGGCGAAGGCGTTGACGTCGGTGCTGTCCATCACGCCGAAGCGCCAGGGCAGGTTGGGACGTTCGGTTTGCAGCGCCAGCCACAGCCCGACACGGTTCACGTACTGCTGCATGGCCGGGTCGCGCACCAGCGGACGGGCGGCCAGCAGGCGGGCGGCGATGCCCCGGCCCAGTTCGATTTCGTCTTCGTCGGTGATCGGGGCCGTGGCTTCGGCGGCCTTCTTGCCGAAGTTGAGCAGTTTTTCGGCGTCACCGAAGCGCCCAAAGCCGGCGGCGGGCGAAGCCAGGGCCAGCGCGACCAGCGCGGCCAGGAGATGTCTGGTGTTCATCGCTGCTTCCTCCTGCTGCGGCGGTCGGACTTGAGGTAGTCGACCTGGTGGGCGGCCAGCTGCGCCGAGGTGGCGAAGAGGCGGGCATCGTCGGCGGGCACGGCGAGTTCGTCGAGCATTTCGACTTCGGAATGGGCCGAACCGGCGTTGCGCAGCTTGTCGGGCGAAAGGCCCTTGACGCCGGTGCTGACGGTGTTGCCGCTCGAGCCGGTCAGGAAGGCCGCGGCGAGCTGGTTGCCACCGCCGGCCGACTTGCCGTCGGAGGTGCCGGTGCGCAGGTTCAGCACGCGCACCCAGCCGTCCTGGCCTTCGGCGTTCTTGACCCCGGCCCAGGCGCCCTTGCGCTGGGTGATGTCCACGGGTGCCTTGTTGCCGAGCTTGGCGACGACTTCGGCCGAGCCCAGGGGTTCGACGCGCATCTCGGTGGCGCGCAGCGTGGTGGCGGATTCGGCGAAGGCCAGGCCGCTGGCCAGGGTGGCCGCCAGCGCCAGTGCCAGCGTTGGAGTGGGGTACCTGCGTTTTGTTCTCACGGCATGCCTCCTGCTCGGGATTCGTCGGTACAGCGTACCGGTTCGTAGAGTTCGACCGGCTCTTCGCGACCCTTGACCTTGAACTGGCCGCGGTGGATGAAGTTAAAACGGGAATTGTCGCCACATGCGGACTTCGTGGCGCCAGACACCAGTACCCGGGCCACGCCCTTGGTCGTGCCCTCGATGCGGCTGCCCAGGTTCACCGTGTCGCCGATGGCGGTGTATTCCATGCGCGTGTCGCTGCCCAGGAAGCCCACCACGGCCAGGCCGGTGTGCAGCCCGATGCCGACGTCGAAGTCGCCCAGGCCTTCGCCGTTGGCGGCCAGCTCGCGCTTGAAGTCGTCCAGGGCCAGGTCGACCAGGGCGTGCACGCCCGGGTGCAGCGCGCCGCTC
>CAZXTV010000239.1:0-3429 GCA_964643705.1 uncultured Arenimonas sp.
TGGCTCATCGAGATGAACCACTGCGGCGTCGCGCGGAAGGCCACCGGCGTCTTGTGCCGCCAGCAGTGCGGGTAGCTGTGCTCCATCTTTCCCGACGCCAGCAGCACGCCGCGCTCGGCCAGCAGCGCGGTGATCGTGTCGTTGGCCTTCCAGATGAACTGGCCCTCGAAGATCGGCGTGCCCGGCAGGTAAACGCCGTTGCCGCCGATCGGGTTGAGCTGGGGCTGCTTGTACTTTTCCAGCAGGCCGTACTTCACGCCGACCTGGTAGTCCTCCTGGCCGTGGCCGGGCGCGGTGTGCACGGCGCCGGTACCGGCTTCGGTGGTGACGTGTTCACCCAGGATCAGCGGGATGTCGCGCTCGTAGAACGGATGCGACAGCACCATGCCTTCGAGGTCGGCGCCGACGGCGCGGCCAAGCACCAGCGGCGCTTCGATGCCGTAGCGCTTGAGCGCGGCTTCGTGCAGGGCTTCAGCCAGGACCAGCAGCACGCGCCTGCCACCACGCGCCGGGCCTTCGACCAGCACGTAGTCAATCTCGGCACCCAGCGTCACCGCCAGCGAAGCCGGCAGGGTCCAGGGCGTGGTGGTCCAGATCGGCACCGCGACGATGGCAGCGCCGATGTCCGCGCCGAACTTCGCCGCCAGCGCGGCCGGCTCGTGGGCGTCATAGGCGACATCGACTTCCGGCGACACCTTGTCGGCGTATTCGATCTCGGCTTCGGCCAGGGCCGATCCGCAGTCGAAGCACCAGTGCACCGGCTTGACGCCGCGCGTGAGGTGCCCGCGCTCGACGATCTTCGCCAGCGAACGCAGCATGTCGGCTTCGAAGCTGAAGTCCATGCTGCGGTAGGGCCTGTCCCACTCACCAAGCACGCCCAGGCGCTGGAAGTCCTTGGACTGTCCTTCGATCTGTTCGGCGGCGTATTCGCGGCACTTGGCCCGGAAGGCGGCGGCATCGAGCTTGGTGCCGACCTTGCCGTGCTTTTTCTCGACCACCAGTTCGATCGGCAGGCCGTGGCAGTCCCAGCCGGGCACGTAGGGCGCGTCGAAGCCCGAGAGCAGCTTGGACTTCACCACCAGGTCCTTGAGGATCTTGTTCACCGCGTGGCCAATGTGGATCGACCCGTTGGCGTAAGGCGGGCCGTCGTGCAGCACGAACAGCGGCCGGCCCTTGGCCTTCTCGCGGACGCGCTGGTACAGGCCCATCTGCTGCCACGCGGCCAGCATGCCCGGCTCGCGCTTGGGCAGGTCGCCGCGCATCGGGAACGCCGTCTCGGGCAGGCTGATGGTGTGCTTGTAGTCCTTGCCGCCAGTGTCGGTCACTTCGCTCACGCACTTACTCCGGATGTTTCCTTGTCGTGGCGCAAAGCGCGCCGGGCCTGCCGGGAATCCTCGTCCATCTGGCGGACCAGGGACGGCAGGTCATCGAATTTTTCCTCGTCACGCAGCTTGGCGACGAACTCCACCTCGATGCGGCTTCCGTAGAGGTCGCCGTCGAAGTCGAACACATGCGCCTCGAGCAGGGGCTCGACACCCTGCACCGTCGGCCGCGTGCCCAGGCTGGCCACGCCGGCGCGCGGCTCGGGGCCGATGCCGTGCACCCAGACCGCGAATATTCCGCCCAGCGGCGCCTTCTTGCCGGCCAGGCGGATGTTCGCCGTAGGGTAGCCGAGCTGGCGGCCCAGCTGCTTGCCGCGTACCACGGTGCCGGCGATGGCGTAGCGGCGGCCCAGCGCGCGGGCGGCGGCATCCAGGTCGCCGGCGGCCAGCTGCGCGCGCACGGCACTGGCCGAAACCCGTTCCCCGCCGTCGGCCACCACGGCCACTTCCGTGGCCTCGAATCCGTGGACGGCCCCGAGCGCCTGCAGGGTCGCCAGGTCGCCGGCGCGCCGGTGCCCGAAGCGGAATCCGGGCCCGACCCAGACCTCCCGGGCGGCCAGGCGCTTCACCAGGACCGCCTCGACGAAGGCTTCGGGCGACATCGCCGCCATCTTCGCGTTGAAGCGAAGCAGCCCCACCGCGTCCATGCCCAGCGCGCACAGGCCCTCGAAGCGGGCGCGCGGCAGCAGCAGCCGGGCCGGTGGGTCGGTGGGGGAAAAATATTCGCGCGGCAGGGGCTCGAAGCTCAGCGCCACCGCCTTCAGGCCCAGGACGCGCGCACGCGCCCGCACGTGGCCGACCAGGGCCTGGTGCCCCCGGTGGAGGCCGTCGAAGGCGCCGATGCAAACCACGCTGCCCTGCGGGGCGATGTTTTCGCCCTCGACGTCCCGGAACAGCTTGTCCATCAGGGAATTATAGCCGGGCCGGCTCACGGCCCGCGCAGTTCACGCGGTCGCCAGCCCATCGCAAGCAGCCCCAGGCCATAGGCACCCGCGCCCGCGGCTACCGCGGCCAGCAGCAGGCCCCAGCGCGCCGCGCCGGCCCAGGCCCGCCAGTCACCGATGGCGTACAGGCAGGCCAGCACCGCAAGCGCCAGCGCCGCACTGGCCACGCCCACGCGCAGCAGGTGCCGGCCCCAGCCCGGCGACAGGGTGAAGCTGCCCTCGCGGCGCAGGGCGCGCCACAGCAGCCAGGCATTGGCCAGGCCGGCCAGGCCGGTGGCCAGGGCGATGCCGGCATGCGCGCCCGGAACGTCCCACAGCCACAGGGGCGTGGTGATGGCCGCGGTCAGGGCGACATTGATGAACACCGTGCGCACGGCGGCCCGCATCGGCGTACGGGTGTCCTGGCGGGCGTAGAAGGAGGACAGCAGCACCTTGGTCGCCATGAACCCGGGGATGCCGATGCACATCGCCATCAGGCTCAAGGAGGTCATGCGGGCATCGCCGGCGCTGAAGGCGCCGCGTTCGAAGACGGTCAGCACCAGCGGTTCGGCCAGCAGCACCAGTCCCAGGGCCGCCGGCACGGCCAGCAGCAGCACCGTGCGCAGGCCCCAGTCCAGGGCACTGGCGTAACCGGCGGTATCGGCGTCGGCGTGGCGCCGGGCCAGGTGCGGCAGGATCACCGTGCCCAGGGCGACGCCGAACAGGCCCAGCGGGAATTCCACCAGCCGGTCGGAGTAATAGAGCCAGCTCTGGCTGCCGTCGATCAGCAGCGAGGCGAACATGGTGCCGACGATCAGGTTCAGCTGCGCCACCGACGACGAAAACAGCGTCGGCAGCATCAGCGCGCCGACCCGGCGCACGCCGGGGTGCTTGAAGTTGAGCCGCAGCCGGGGCCGCAGGCCCAGCCGCCCCATCGCCGGCCACAGCAGCACCAGCTGCAGGAACCCGGCGGCCAGCACGCCCCAGGCCAGGGCGTGGATCGGCACGGCCAGCAGCGGGGCCAGCAGCAGCATGGCGGCGATCACCGACAGGTTGTGCAGCACCGGGGTGACCGCCGGCAGGGCAAAACGCTGGAAGCTGTTGAGCACCGCCCCGGCCAGCGC
>CAZXTV010000240.1:0-2959 GCA_964643705.1 uncultured Arenimonas sp.
AGGCGGCGACCAGGATCCAGACGATGGTGATGGGAATGAAGACCTTCCAGCCCAGGCGCATGATCTGGTCGTAGCGATAGCGCGGGAAGGTGGCGCGGAACCACAGGAAGCAGAAGGCGAAGAACAGGAACTTCAGGATCAGCCACCACCAGCCCGGCTCGCCCAGGAAACCCCAGGACACCGGGAACGGCGACAGCCAGCCACCGAGGAACAGCACCGAGGTCAGGAAGGCCACCAGCATCATGTTGGCGTATTCGGCCAGGAAGAAGATGGCGAAGGCCGAGCCGGAGTATTCGACGTGGAAGCCGGCGACGATTTCCGACTCGCCTTCGGCGACGTCGAAGGGCGCGCGGTTGGTTTCGGCGACGCCGGAGATGAAGTAGATGATGAACAGCGGGAACAGCGGGAACCAGAACCACTCGAACAGGCCCGCGTTGCCCGCCTGGGCCATGACGATGCCGCTGAGGTTCATCGTGCCGGCGGCCACCAGCACGCCGACCAGGGCGAAGCCCATGGCGATTTCATAGCTGATCACCTGCGCCGCCGAACGCAGCGCGCCGAGCACGGCGTACTTCGAGTTCGAGGCCCAGCCGGCGATGATGATGCCGTAGACGCCCATCGAGGTCAGGGCAAGCAGCACCAGCAGGCCGGCGTTGACGTCCGCCAGCACCACGCCGTCGTCGAAGGGGATGACCGCCCAGGCCGCCAGCGCCGGCGCAAGGGCCAGCAGGGGCGCCAGCCGGTACAGGAAACCACTGGCGTTGGTCGGGACGACCAGTTCCTTGAACAGCATCTTGAATACGTCGGCAAAAGCCTGGATGAAACCGATACCCAGGAAGCCGCCGATGAACTGGGGCCCATGGCGCACGTGCATCCAGCCGATCACCTTGCGCTCGGCCAGCGTGTAGAAGGCCACGCCCACGACCACCGGCAGGGTGATCGCCAGGATCTTCACCAGGGTCCAGACCAGCAGGCCCAGGTCGCCGAAGGAGAGGAAGAATTCGCGCATCGGATCGAACATGCTCAGGCCCCCGCCACGGCGAGCCGCGCCGCCGGCGCGATCGGTGCCGTGGCCTCGTAGTCGGATTCGATCCAGGCGGCGCCCTTGGCGACGCGCTTGCTGACCTGCACCGGCAGTACGGCATTGCCGTGCCCGTCGCCAAGCCTGGCCATGGCGCCGTCCGACAGCCCGCGCGAAAGCGCGTCTTCCGGGTTGAGCACCACGCGGGCACCGACCGTCAGCGGGTGCGCGTTGAGGGCGACCGCGCGGCGAAGCACCGCGTCACCGCGGTAGATCGGCGTGCTGGTGATGCGCTCGAGGCCAGCCTCGGCCTGGGCGGACGGCGCCGGGGCCAGGCCTTCGCCGGCGCCCGGGGCCTGCGGCGACAGGCCGGCGCGCAGGCCGTGCAGGTCGGTGTAGTCAAAACCGGCCAGGCCCAGCTGGCCACCGAGGGCGCGCAGCACGCGCCAGCCCGCGCGGGCCTCGCCAGGCAGCTTGCCGCCGGCCAGGGTCAGCTGGTCGGTGCCGTCGAGGTTGCCCAGGCTGCCGTCGACTTCCGGCAGCAGGCCGATCGGCAGGATCACCTGAGCCAGCTTCTTGAGGTCTTCGCTGGCGTAGGCCGAGAAGGCCACCACCTTGGCGCCGGCCAGCGCCTTGCGCGCCTGGGCGCCGTGCGCGAAGTCGAACTGCGGCTCGACGCCGTACAGCAGGTAGGCCGGCAGCGGCTTGGCCAGCATGGCGCCGGCATCAAGGCCACCCTGCCCCGGACGCAGGCCGTGACGGGCCAGGCCGATGGCGTTGGCGCCCTGCGGGATGCGGTTGAGGCTGGCGCCCGTGGCCGAAGCCAGCGCGCGCGCGGCGGCGCGCAGCCAGGACGCCTGGGCGTGGTTTTCGGCCATTTCGCCGAGCACGATGACGGCCTTGTTTCCCTTGGCGCCGATGGCCAGCGCTTCGGCGATGGCCTTGGCGCCTTCGTGGTCGTCGCCCTGGATGCCGGCCGGCAGCGACGCCCCGGCGGCCCTGGCGACCGCGGCCAGCGCGCCCGGCAGCGCGGACGGCGCGACGATGCGCTTGCCAGCCACCGGGAAGGTGAACTCGAAGTCCACCGGGTTGATGCAGAACACCCTGGCGCCGCGCTTGCCGGCCTTGTGCAGGCGCTGGTGCAGCAGGGGCAGCTCGTGGCGCAGGTTGCAGCCGACCAGCAGCACGATGTCGGCCAGCTCGAACTCCGCCGACGGCAGCTCGAAGGGTTCGGCGAAGGCGGCGTCGGCGAAGTCCAGGGCCTTGAGGCGATGGTCGGCGTGGGCCGTGCCCAGGCCCTTGGCCAGGGCGGCCAGCTGGGCGCCTTCTTCGTTGGTGGTGGCCGGGTGCGCCAGCACGCCCAGCGATTCACCGGCTTCCTTGAGCAACTTGGCCGCCAGGGCCAGCGCTTCGTCCCAGGACGCCTCGCGCCAGGCATCACCCTCGCGCAGCATCGGCCGGGTCGCGCGATCGGCCGAATACAGGCCTTCGTGCGAATACCGGTCGCGGTCGGACAGCCAGCACTCGTTCACCGCTTCGTTGTCGCGCGGCACGGTGCGCAGCACTTCGCCGCGGCGGGTGTGCAGGAACAGGTTGGAACCGAGCGCATCGTGGTAGCCGATGGACTCGCGCGCCACCAGCTCCCAGGCGCGGGCGCGGAAGCGGAACACCTTGTTGGTCAGCGCGCCGACCGGGCAGACGTCGATGACGTTGCCGGAAAGTTCGGTCATCAGCGGCTTGCCGTCGTAGGTGCCGATCTGCAGGTGCTCGCCGCGGTACATGCCGCCCAGCTCGTAGGTGCCGGCGACGTCCGCGGTGAAGCGGATGCAGCGCGTGCACTGGATGCAGCGGGTCATGTCGGTGGCGACCAGCGGGCCCAGGTCCTCGTCGGCGACCACGCGCTTGCGGTCGACGTAGCGGGACACCGAGCGGCCGTAG
>CAZXTV010000240.1:2969-3424 GCA_964643705.1 uncultured Arenimonas sp.
TGATCAGCAGGAATTCCATGACGTTGCGCTGCGCGTCGAGCGCGCGCTTGGTCTGGGTGGTGACCTTCATGCCTTCCATCACCGGCGTGGCGCAGGCCGGCGCGGGCTTGGGCATCTTCTCGACGTCGACCAGGCACATGCGGCAGTTGGCCGCGATCGGCAGCTTCTCGTGGTAGCAGAAGCGCGGCACCGGGATGCCGGCCTTGTCGGCGGCCTGGATGATCATCGAGCCCTTGGGCGCGGTCATCGCCACGCCGTTGATCTCGATGTTCACCACGTCGGGCGCGGCGTTGGGCGCGGTCGGCTGGGCGCTCATGCGGCCTCCTCCGTGCCGGTGACCAGCTGGCCCTTGGCCTCGTCGTCCACGTAGAAACGCTTGTTGACGATGGCGTATTCGAACTCGTGCCAGTAGTGGCGCAGGAAACCCTGCACCGGCCAGGCAGCGGCCTCGCCGA